>NZ_JBHJTL010000120.1:0-22742 GCF_042264065.1 Streptomyces sp. NPDC056222
GGTACGAAGGCTAGCCCCGAACCGTGCAGCCCTCCGCGCACGGCCGGCCGTGCGCGGAGGGCTGATTGATTCCACGGGTCAGAAATGGACCTTCCTGCTCTACCCACTGAAGACGGCAGAGCGCTGGTGGCCTGCTCCCGACGGCAGCGGTGGGCCGAGCGATCACCGGATTAGCGGGAGCGGGAGGATGAGCCCCGTCCGACCTGTACGGATGCTGGAGGGCTGATCGACAGCTCCGCACCCGCCAAGCCCCTGGTTCCCCTTGGCTCCCCGCACTATGTGGCACGGATGCGGCACGCCTCGGGCACCGTTGTCTGTGAGTACCCCGGGGTAGTGTCCATCTGCGCGCGCCCGGCTTCCGGGATGTCCAGGCGGCTGCACCCCTGCTCTGTCCGGGGCAGCCTGCGTGGACAGACACGGGTCTGGCGCCGTTGACCTGTGTTCATGCCCGGACGACGTGCGACCTCGCGGCGGCTTTTGGCCTCGTCTGAACGGGACCGAACCGCGCTGAATGAAGCGGGAAACTGAGACGGTGGGCGATCGGCACCCCACCCCTCCCAGTGATCAGTCACGTGAGAACCTGCTTGGTCAGTGGTCCTCCGTCCGGGCTCCAAGCGTTGAACGGAGCCGCAGATGGCGGGTATCACCCTTCAGGCCGCGCGGAGGGTGGCGCCGACCCGCTGCGTGCGAGACAGTGTCAGACCCGCCGTGCACACTGTTCGGACCGGGGATACTTTGGGGGTAGGTGATAGAGATGACCATCCAGCTTGATCGACCTGCAGACTACGACGAAGACGGCGTGATTGTGATCTCGGAAGAGGACTTCCGAGCGGCTGCCGTCGACGCCTTGCATGCCCTGGGACTCACCTACGAAGACCTTGCAAAACAGGCCAAGGCGCGAGACTTCACGTCTTCTGCGGCACATGCTCTCTGGGTCTCTATCGGGGGAACGGTTGACCTCTGAGCTTCACGCTCAGGCCCGTGGATTCGCTCGAGAACTCCAGGATGTACTCAACGGGACAATCTGTAACGATGTTCGGATTACTCCTGTCGTGCGCCCATTTTCCCCACTTGGCGCTGTTCTCACGATCGGCTCGGGCCTGAGTAAGTCGAACCCGACCCAGCCCACCGCCTTCCCCATTCGCATCGATCATAAGAAGCCCCGTGCCTGGATGAATCTGAGTTTCCAAGTCCGTATGGATAGGGAAGCGAAGTATCTAACCGTCCACAGTTCCTACTGCGGCATCTTCTCTGACGAAGATCTGGCCACCTGCCTCTGCCACTTCGACTTCGAGCGGGAGAAGGAGCAGTACACAGCCGCCCACCTCCAGGTCCACGGATCCTCGCCGGCACTGGAGGCTCTCAACCGGGACGGCGACGCCCGGCGAACACTCGACAAGCTCCACTTCCCGGTTGGCGGCAAGCGCTTCAGGCCGTCCCTCGAAGACATCATTGAGTTCCTTGTAGCCGAGAGACTGGTAGAAGCCAAACAGGGGTACGACAAGGTGCTCGACGTCGGTCGGGAGAAGTTCCAGATCAAGCAGCTTCGGGCAGCGATGCGTCGTCATCCCGATGTAGTCGAAGAGTTCCTTCGAGAGCAGGGTCGCCACACTGAGTAGGGGTACGGATGGGTCCCTGTGGTACGCGCGGTCGCTATCCGACCTTGCACATCACCTACCCCAACTCCCATCCCGTCTGCCGTCGGCCCACGCACCGTGGAGCAGGCGCGGTGCCGGGCGTCCAGGTGGAGCGCGCCACTGTACGAACGACCTGGACGCCCGGTGCTGTGTCTGCTCGGCTCTGCCTGGGTCGGCGGCAGGCGGGATGGGAGTTCCCCACCACTGCACCCCACCGGCCGGCACCCGCGTACGGCCCTCTCCCATCCCGGAGTCGGAGCGCCCCCGCCGGAGGCATCGTCTTGAGCCGGACTCGCGTATCGCCTCGGCCACGTCGTGGATTCGTCGCCCATCAACCCGAGCTGTCAGGCGTGCGGACGGCGGTCGGGTCGGAGCGGGGCGGAGACAGGAGCGGCGGCCCGGACGACGGCCGCACGCGCCGCGCTGTGCGCGGCGGGTGCCTTGAACCCGTAGAGAAGGTTTTTACTCACTCCGCCTAAGAGGCGTCGGGGATGAGTCGACTCGTGAACCCCTGGGCACACAGGCGCTCGTAGGCGTCCTGGACGTCCTGGGGGACCTCCTGGCTGATCATGAAGCCCTGGGCGGGGTAGATCAGCAGTCGTTGAAGCGCTCCGACCAACATGTCGACGACCAGGCGGGCGTCGCCGATCGAGTCGATGTAGTGGGCCAGGGTCATCGGTGCTGATGCACTGACGAACTCGACGTCCGGCCACAGCTTGCGGGCTGTGGCGTAGGCCCGTCGCTCCTCGTACGGCTTGCTCACCAACAGCACGGACGACACGGGGACGCCGTGCTCCTCCAGCAGTGCGCGTGAGAAGCGGATGTTCTCCCCAGTGTTCCGGGCCTTCGGCTCCACGAGGATGGCCTCGTTGGGGACGCCCAGTTCGATGGCGCGCTCTCGGTAGTGTTCGGCTTCCCCGCGGGGCATCCGCTCGCGGGTCGTCCGGCTCGTGGCTCCGGTGAAGACGATCAGGGGCGCCATGCCCTCTTGGTACAGCTCGGCGGTCACGTCGGCTACGCCCAGGTCGTGACTGCCCAGGCCGATGGCGACGGAGCACGGCCGCGGGCTGTGGCCCATGAGCTGGTGGTCCCAGAGGAGTTGGGCGTCCTTCATGACCGCGTCCGGCAGAATCATGCGCCGGCCTTCGACTGCGCCGAGTCCGGGACCTTGAAGTCGTACTCCCATGCAAACCGCGACGCCGCGTGGACGCCTACGGCGAACTCGACCACGGTCCCGTCCGCTGTGTACGTGGTCCGATGCAGCTCCATAACAGGTTCGCCTGCCGGAAGTTGGAGGAGCTTGACCTCCTCAGCCGTCGGGACGCGCGCGAAAAGGGACTCCTTCATGTGATCGATCTCGTACCCCGCGTCGTACAGCACCTTGTACCCGCCGCCTCTGCCGGCCGGTCCGGGAGTCGGGTCCACGAGCCGTGTCCCCTCCACGTGATCCGGGCGGTAGTAGCTGGTGAGGGTGTGCGTGGGCTGCTCGCCTTCCTTCACCAGGCGGGCGCGGGCGTAGACCTCGGAGTCGGGCTCCACACCCAGGTTCTCGGCGACGAGGGGCGACGCCGTCACGCGGCTGACCGTCTGGGTCTGCTCGTTGCGGCGATACGCGCGACCTGACGCTACGCGGTCCGCGATGAACGCGACTTCGTCCCCGTCTCGCCACTTCGCCTTGTCGTACCGCGCGACACCCAGACGCTTCAGCGGGGTCTGCTCTCGCACCACCGTGCCGTGTCCGCGGGAGGACGTGACCAGACCCTCCGCTTCCAGTGCCTTGTAGGCAGCGTGCACCGTGGACTTGGAGCCTTCGCCGGCCTCGACCAGGTCGCGAATGTGCGGAAGCTGCTGGCCAGGGCGGAGTTCACCGCTCCTGATCTGCTCCGCCAGCCGGTCCGCCAGCGCTCGCCACTTCGATGCCACGGGGCCTCCCTCTCTACAACGACAGTGAAGCACAGTCCTAGGACATTGACAGTCCTGGGACTGCACCCTCATTCTTGAGTCAGGCGCCGCAGTCCTAGGACAGCGAAGTCGGCCTCTGCCGTCGTGCGCCTTCGTCTCTGACTCAAGGAGTGGCCATGTCTTCCTTCAAGATCGACACCTCGACCGCCATCGTTTTCGTCGCCGTCGAGCCCAAGGCGAAGGTCATCAACAAGCAGACCGGTGAGATCGCCGTCGACCGGGAGACGGGCGCGAAGATGATGACTGTCGGCCTCACGATCGCGGACGAGGGCGAGGCCAACCTCTACACCGTCTCGGTTCCGGAGACCGGCGTCCCGGAGGGGATCGCCCTGGGTATGCCGGTCAAGGTCGTCGGTCTGAAGGCGCGGGACTGGGAGAACACCTTCAACGGTGAGAAGCGGTTCGGTATCGCCTTCCGCGCGGTGGCACTGGTCGCCCCGTCCGCGAAGGGCTGAGCGGCATGTCGACGACGACGTTCCTCGCCTTAGCCCTGGTGGTGGTCGTTGCGGCTCTCGTGCTGCGGCGGCTGCGCCCGGCCTGGTACTGGCTCACCATCGGCGTCAGCCTCGCCATGATTCGGGTGGTCGTCCGGTACGCCACGGTCATGGACGCGTGCGGGCTGACGGTGCCGCCGTCCCGGCTGCGGCTCACGCTCGCCCGGTTGACCCGTCGGCCGGCGCCTGAGTCCCGGCCTCCACGCATCCTGCGAATCCGCCCGACGCGTACCGGGCTGGTGCTGCAGGTGAAGCTGCGCCCGGGTCAGGACGCCTTCGACTTCGCGTCCTCCACGGACCGGTTGCGGCACTCGTTCTCCATGCACGGCGTCGCATCCCGAGAGGTCAAGTCGGGTGTGGTCGAGCTGCGCATGACCGGATACGACGTGCTGGAGCGGGTGCAGATGCCTGCGAAGGTCGAGCGGCAGGGGCTACGTATCCCGGTGGCTCTACGGGAGGACGGGGAGGTCCATTACCGCGACTATCAGGAGGTGCCGCACGCGTTGAACCTGGGCGCGACCAAGTCGGGGAAGTCGGTCTATCAGCGCCACCTGGTGAAGGAATTGGCGTCGCGGCACGTCGCGCTGGTGGGCATCGACTGCAAGGAGGGTGTGGAACTCGCTCCGCTGGCACGCCGGTTCTCGGCGCTGGCTGACAACGCGGATGATGCGGCCGACCTGCTGGAAGCGCTCGTGCAGCGGATGGCGGACACCTACCAGGTGATCCGGCATGAGCAGCGGATCAGCGCGGATACTCCGGACGAAGAGATCACCGCCGACATCTGGGGCCTGTCCGAGGAACTGCGGCCGGTGCCGGTCGTCCTCCTGGTGGACGAGGTCGCCGAGCTGGCCTTGTTCTCCAACACTGCGGAGAAGAAGCGCCGCGAGCGGATCATCACCGCACTCGTGCGGCTCGTCCAGCTCGGCCGTGCTGCCGGCATCTACGTCGAGATCTGCGGACAGCGATTCGGCGCCGAACTTGGGGATGGGATCACGATGCTTCGTGCCCAACTCACCGGTCGCATCTCGCACCGGGTCAACGACGAAGCCTCGGCCAAGATGGCATTCGGCGACATCTCCCCGGATGCGGTGCTGGCGACGACACAGATCCCCGTCGAGCGTCCCGGCCTGGCTGTCGCTGGTGACTCCACAGGCGGCTGGGTCCGCATTCGTACGCCGTTCACGACGATGCGGCAGGCCGTGAACGCCTGTACCGAGCACGCGCATCGCGCCCCAGTCCTCGACGGCCTGGAGTCCTTCCGCCCGGTGCTGCCTGACCTGGCCCCGGTCGAGATCCCGGCCCCCGCGTCCGAGCCAGTCACCGCCTGACGCACACCCCTCCCCGGTCGGCGCGACCGTCTCGCGCCCTGTCCCTAACCCCGCCATGCCCGAAACAGCCCGGGGACCCGGCAACCGGCCTTCGTGCCTTGCCTGCCCCCGGCCCACACCGAAGGGAGATGTCCATGTCTGAGCCGCTGGCCGCCCTGGATGGTCTCGCCCCGGATGAGTTCCTGGGACGGCTCTCCGCCCTGCGGGACGAGCGTGACCGCTACGACCGGGAGATCCGGGCCTACCTGGCCTACGCCCGTGAGTTCACCCGCCCACGGCCCTACACCCTGGCTTCCCTGGCGGAAGCCGCGGGCATGTCCATCTCCGGCGTCCGCACCGCCTACACCGCCGCAGACCTCGACAAGGTTGCCCGTGCGGTCGGCCATGCTCCCCGGAGCCCGCGGTGACGACCTCCATCCCGCGTCCTGATGCGGTCCTCGTGCAAGCCGTGATCGCCGGTGCTCTGTCCTTCGCCCACCTGCACGACCTTGCCGCCGCTGCCGGTCAGGACGGCTGGAAAGCCTGGGCCTACCCCGTCTCCGTCGACCTGCTCCTCGTCGCTGCCTGGCGCCGCCTGCGCACCCTTCGCGACCAGGGGGAACCGGCCCGCGCGGCCTGGTCCTGGTTCGCCGTCGCCCTGGCGGCCTCGCTCGGTGCCAACGTCGCCACCGCGGGCCTGCTCGACCTGAAAGACGTGCCCGACTGGCTGCGCATTCTTGTCGCCGGTTGGCCCGCCCTCGCCTTCCTCGGCGGCACTCTCCTCGTCCACTCCCCGACCAGCCGGGCAGCTGAAGCTGTCGAACCTGATCCGCTGCCGGTGGTCGAGCCGCTGACCGTGTCGGCCGAACCAGATCCCGCCCCGGAGCCGGAACCGATCGAGCCTGCCGAGCCGGTCCCTGCCCTGCCCGCCGCGCCGCCGGCGGATGTGCCGCCCGCCCTCGTCGATCACGCCCGCAAGCTCGCCGACGCTCACCGCGCCTCGACCGGTTCGCCGATCGACGCCGCGACCCTGCGCGACCGCCTGGGCTTGCCCGGCCCGATGGCTGACCAGCTCGCCGCCCACCTCGCCTGACTTTGCAGGGAGCCACGCCCGTGATCCGTGACCCGGCTGACCTCACCACCGCCGACTACCTCGACAGCGCTCGCGAGATGGCCGCCGCCAACCGGCCCTACCTCGCCCACCTGCTCGCCGAGGAAGCCGCCCAGCGCACCGCCGACCCGGCTACCGCTGCCGGTATCCGCGCCACGTACCCCGACCCGACCACCACTCGAACGGAGACCGACTGAAATGCCTGCCCGCGACTTCTTCCACTCCGTGATGCGGATCGGCCCCGTGCAGATCGGCACTCACCGCGACCGGAACGGACGCACCAAGCACGCCGCCGTCTGTTCCCGGGACAACTGCGGCTGGTCCGCCGACTTCTCCACCCAGTCCGCCGCCCAGCTCGCCGCCCGCACCCACCGCTGCCGCGCCAACTGACGCAAGGAGACCCGCCGTGAACCTCGAACTTCCGCTGATCCTCGTCGTCGCCATCTTCGGCTACTTCGGCATCAAGCTCATGCGTCCGCCGACCTGGCTCATCGTCGTGCTCCTCCTCGGCGGCTTCCTCCTCGCCGACACCTTCCTTGCCCCGGCCATCGAGTCCGGTACCCGCACCGGCGTCGACGCCGTCAACGGCACCACCAAGTAGCCGAACCAGAAGGGAGATCCACCATGCTCCGCCCGCGCATCCCGACCATGCCCACCCCGACCGGCATCACCACACCACTCGTTCACCATGCCTCGGCCGCTGTCGAGCCCCACCAGACCAGCGGGTCGTGCGCCTGCCGACACACCACCCCGGCGCACGTCGTCGAGACGGCCGCGTCTTCCGCTCCATCGGTCCGACTCACTCCGACCGGACTTCTGTTCGCCGTGGGTGGCGGTGCTGCTGCCGTCCTCGTCGTCGGCGCGGTCCTGGTCTCCATGCTGCTCGCCGTCGCCATCACGGCCGCCTCGGTCGCCGTTTGCGCCGTCGTCCTGCGCTCCCTGCTCAACGGCCAGCGCCAGCGCTGACCAGCCCTCCGGGCGGCCCTGAAACCGCCAAGTCTCCGCCGCCCGGACGGCCAGCCCTACCCGATCTGATTGACCGGAAGGACGTCCCATCATGCCCCAGCACCGTCACGCCCCGGCTCGCATCTGTCCGTCCTGCGACGGCTTCGCCTCGGCCGCTGTCACGCTCGGCGGCCGCGACCGCTACGGCCGGCGCCGGACCATCACCGCCCACTGCCGCACGTGCCAGGGCACCGGAACCGTCCCGCCGCTGCGGCAGCTGCTCGACGCCGCCGCCGACGCCGCGTTCACCCGCTGACCCGCTGCCCGGGCACCGACCACCGCCACACCGGCCGGTGCCCGGGCCCATCTCCCGACCTCTGGAAGGAGGCCCCTTCGCGTGACCACGACCGCACCTCCCCCGCTGCGTGACCTCGCCTTCCTCGCCTCGCTCGGCACCATGCCTGGCCTCATGCGCCAGTTGAAGGGCCTGGGCGGCTGCACCACACCGATCCGCCTGGACGGCCACCGCACTGACGTCCACACCGGCACCGGCGAGATCCTGCACCACCTCACCGCGAGCGGCCTGCCCGCCGGGAACCTCTTAGTCCGTTGCAACAACCGCCGCGCCACCCGCTGCCCGGCCTGCGCCGAGACCTACCGTCGCGACACCTACCAACTCATCACCGCCGGACTCCGCGGCGGCAAGGGCACACCCGAGCGTGTAGCGACCCACCCTCGAGTGTTCGCCACCTTCACCGCTCCCAGCTTCGGCCCCGTCCACAACCGCCCCGCCAAGGGTCGCTGCCGCTGCGGCACCACCCACCCCGACGACGCACACGAGCTGGGCACCCCGCTTGACCCGGAACGCTACGACTACGAAGCGGCCGTGCTCTGGAACGCGCACGCCTCCAAGATCTGGGCTCGCTTCTCCATCTACCTGCGCCGCGAAGTCGCCAAGCGAGCCGGCCTCACCCAACGCGCCTTCAAGGAGCACGCTCGCGTCTCCTTCGCCAAGGTCGCCGAGTACCAGCGCCGTGGAGCCATCCACTTCCACGCCGTCGTCCGCCTCGACGGCCCCGACGGCGGCGACACGCCGCCTCCGCCCTGGGCCACCGCCGCACTCCTCACCGACGCCATCCGAGCCGCTGCGAGCGCTGCCGACGTGCCCGGTCCGGTCATCGGCGGACGCACCCACACCTTCGCCTTCGGCTCCCAGCTCGACATCCGCCCGATCCGCTCGGCCGACTTCGACGGCGGCACTGAACTCACCGAGCGCGCCGTCGCCGCCTACATCGCCAAGTACGCCACCAAGGGCGCCGAAACGGCGACGGGCACTCTCGACCGGCCCATCAAGTTCCTTGCCGAACTCGGCCGCAAGTCCATCCCCGAGCACGCCCGCCGACTGATCCGCACCGCCTGGACTCTTGGGGCTCGCAAGGACCTCGAAGAACTCCGGCTCCGCGCCTGGGCCCACATGCTCGGCTTCCGCGGTCACTTCTCCACCAAGACCCGCCGCTACTCGACCACCCTCGGCGCACTCCGCACCGCCCGCGCCGAATGGCAGCGCCTCCAGGCTGCGATCGCCCGTGGCGACCAGGCGGTGACGGTCGAACCCACCGACGACGACACCGTCTTCGTCCTCGGGCAATGGGCCTTCGCCGGCACCGGCCTCACCCGCGGCGAGGAATGGCTCGCCGCCTCACTCACACCCGACACCACGGAAGGGGAACGCGCATGACCGACCAACTGCTCACGGTGGACGAGGTGGCGAATCGCCTCGGGACAACGGCCCGTTTCCCGCGACGCCTCATCGCCGAGCGCCGGATCGTCTTCGTCAAGGTGGGGCGCCATGTACGGATCCCTGAGCGGGCCTTGGAGGAGTTCGTAGTTGCCCATACCGTCCAGCCGATCGTCGCTCGTCGTCGGTTCGGGGCGGTGGCCTGATGGCGAACACCAAGGGCAAGCGTCGCCGCTTCGGTGCAGTACGCAAGCTGCCGTCAGGACGGTTCCAGGCTCGCTATCAGGGGCCGGACGGGCTGACGCGATCGGCTCCCGAGACGTTCGCCTCGCAGACCGATGCCGATCGATGGCTCGTCCGCAAGGAAGCGGAGATCCTCGACGGCCAATGGAAGAACCCGGACGACAAGGTTCTCTTCGGCGTGTACGCCGACGCCTGGTTCAAAGAGCGCGACTACGCGGCGACCACCCGCGAACGCAACGGCAGTGCGCTACGCCTCCACATCCTGCCGACCTTCGCGGACGTGGTCCTGAGTGAGATCACGACACCCCAGATCCGCCGCTGGCGTGCCGGCCTTCTGGAGTCTGGTGTCGGTGAGCCGACGGTCGCCAAGGTGTATCAGATCCTTCGGGCCATCATGAACACCGCGGTCGACGACGAGGTGATCCAGCGCAACCCCTGCCGTATCAAGGGGGCCGGAGCAGCCAAGACCGCCGAGCGGCCGTTCCTCGATGTCGCCGAGGTCTTCCAGCTCGCCGAAGCCGTACCTGCTCGCTTCCGGGTGTTCATCCTCCTGGCGGCCTTCACCGGTCTCCGCTTCGGGGAGCTCGCCGCGCTTCAACGCCATGATGTGGACCTCGATCGGCGAACCGTCGCCGTTCGGCGTGCCCTTGCCGAAACCCGCACTGACGGCATCCTGGTCAAGGCACCCAAGAGCGCGGCCGGTGTGCGCACCGTCGCCTTTCCAGCCTCGCTGGCGGAGAGTCTGGCCACCCATCTCGCCGTATATGCCGAGCCGGGTCGCACCGGGCTGGTCTTCACCGGGGCACGCGGCGGGCAGCTGCGCCGGAACAACTTCCGCCGTCTGTGGCTGCAGGCCCTCAGGAAGACCGGCCTCGGAGACGTCCACTTCCACGATCTGCGCCACACCGGGAACACCCTCGCCGCGACCGGCGGCGCCACGACGCGTGAGCTGATGCAGCGGATGGGGCACTCGTCCGTGCGGGCCGCGCTGATCTATCAGCACCTGGTGAACGGTCGTGACCACGCGATCGCCGCCCACGTCGACGATCAGATCAGGAAGGTTCGGCCAGCGGAGTCCGGCGAGGCATCTGGCACGTGAGTGGCACGACGCCTTTCCCCCGCCCATTCGGCTGAGGAACGAACAAGGCCCAGGCTCCCGGTTCAGTACCGGTGACCTGGGCCTTCGTCGTGCTTCCTGCTGGTGGGCGCGGACGGTTTCGAACCGCCGACATCTGCTTTGTAAGAGCAGCGCTCTACCCCTGAGCTACGCACCCGTGGAATGAGGCAACAGCGTACATGGCCCACCGGTGGGTCCCGCAAACCGGGCGGGTTCGGGGGGTAGCCCCACCATCGGACGGTGGGTCGCCGGATCGTGGGGTGGTGGGTGGGTCCGTACCTTGAGGGGACAGTCAGCGCGTTACCTGGGGGTTTGATCGTCATGGCCGCTCGTCGCCGCATCCGTATGCTCCTCGCCTCCGGCGGGGCCCTCGTCGTCGCCCTCGGGGTCTCTGGTTGTGGGAGCGCCGACGTCGACGCGGCGCCCGTCGAGCGGAAGAACTTCGCGTTCTCCGGGGACGCGCTCACTGTGGACGCCGACAACTCCGCGCTGGAGATCGTGCCCGCCGACATCGAGGACGTGCGGGTCAGCCGACAGGTCGACGGGTGGGTGTTCATGGGGAACGGGCCCGACCCCAGTTGGAAGCTCGAGGGCGGGCGGCTCACGCTGCGGGTGGACTGCGACGCCGTCGCCAGCAACTGCGACTCCGTCCACCGGATCCAGGTGCCCCGCGGTGTCGCAGTCACCGTCGAGGACGACAACGGGAAGGTGACCGCCGACGGGTTCAAGACCCCGTTGAAGGTACGGTCCGACAACGGCGCCGTCCTCGTCCGGGGGTCCTCCGGCGCGCTCGATCTGACCAGTGACAACGGTGAGGTCGTCGTCGAGGGCGGCACCACCTCCCAGCAGGTCGTCGCGCGGTCCGACAACGGGTCCGTACGGCTCTCCCTGAGCGCCGCACCCCAGCGCGTCGAGGCCGTCAGCAGCAACGGGGAGGTCCACATCGCCCTGCCCACCTCCTCCGTCCCGTACGACGTCGACGGACGCAGTGACAACGGCAGCGTCCGGATCGACGTACCGACCCGCAAGGGCAGCCCCCACGTCGTCACCGCCCACAGCGACAACGGGGAAGTCGTCGTCCGCAGCGCGAACTGACAGGCCCGTGTGTTCGTCCTTACCTGGTGGGACAATGAACCAGACCGGGCAGGGCGGACACAGCACGGGAGAGGGACGTGGCGGCGACTCACGCGAGGGGCGGTTCGACGAGCGCCGTGACGACGGGGGCGGGATCGGAATCCGGGGCGGACGGACGAGGCAGGAGCGGAATCGGGCGGCTGGCGCTCGCGCTGCCGCTCCTCGCCTTCGCCCTTCTTCCCGCCGCCTACGCCGGCGGCGGTACGCGGCGGTGGTTCGGTGGGCGTGGCGAGAGCCAGCGGGCCGAGGCGCAGGCCGCCAAGGACGCCGCAGCGGCCGCGTTCTACGAGCTCGACACCGCTCAGCGTGATCTTCGGATCTCCATCGAGACGATCACCGCCGTCGACAGCTCGCCCGGCGCGCAGCGCGCCATCGACGGCTTCTCGGCCCTCGGGCAGCGGATCGACGAGGTCAGCCACGCCTACATCACCGCCGTCGACACCCACGACCTCGACCGCGACGAGCTCGACGCCGCCACCGCCAACCGTGCCCGCACCGAGCTCACCCGCGCCAAGGACGAGCTCGTACGGGTCAAGGGGGAGCTGGACCGGTTCGAGCAGGGGCTCGGCCCCCTGCTCGACAAGGCGGAGACACAGCTTGCCCGCCTCGCCCCCGCCGTCGAGCGGGCGCGACAGGCGCTCCGGAACGCGAGCACTGCTCTCGACACGGCGCGACAGTCCGGTCTGCGAGCAGATGATCTCGCCGCGCGCCTCGCCGCCCTCGGCCCCGAACTGACCCGCCTCAACGAAGGCGCCGGCCGCCACGGCGTCCCCGAGACGCTCCAGCGCGCCGACCGCGTCCTGCGCGACGCCGAGGCCGTCCGCGCCGAGGCCGAGCGCCTGCCCGAACGGGCCGCCGAGACCGGCAAGCGCCTGGTCTCCCTCCGTACCCGCGCCGAGGCGCTCACCACCCGGGCCGGTGCGGTCGAGCCGGTCCTGTCCGAGCTCCGCCGCCGTTTCTCCGCCGCCTGCTGGCAGGACCTCCAGCACGTCCCCGAGCAGGCCGGCGACAACGTCCGCAAGGCCGAGGAGAAGCTCAAGGAAGCGGCCAAGGCCCGCGACGAACAGCGCTGGCCGGACGCCACCAGCCTGCTCGCCACGGCCCGCGCCCTGCTCAACACCACCGACGAGGCCGTCTCCGCCGCCGGCGACCGGCTCCGTCGGCTCGAGGCCGTCGCCAAGGACCCGCAGCACGAGATCGAACGCACCCGCTTCGCGATCCGCGACGCCCAGCGCCTCGCCATGGACGGGCGCAACACCCCCGACCCCCGGCACGCCCGCCCCCTCGACGACGCCGTCGGCCGGCTCGAACGCGCGATCGGCACCCTGGAGGGACGGCACCCCGACTACTGGCACTTCCTGATCGAACTCGAATCCGTCCGCACCGCTGCCGCCCGCGTCGTCGAGCAGATCCGCGAGGAGCGTGGCGCCGGGCACCAGTCCGGCTAGCCTGTCCCCATGCCTCGTTACGAATACCGCTGCCGGACCTGCGGCGACAGCTTCGAACTCAGCCGCCCCATGGCCGAGTCCTCCGCCCCCGCCTCCTGCCCCGCCGGGCACGACGACACCGTCAAGCTGCTCTCCGCCGTCGCCGTGGGCGGTACGGCGACGGGAGCGTCCGCGCCCGCCCCTGGCGGAGGCGGAGGCGGCGGTTGCTGCGGCGGAGGCTGCTGCGGCTGAGACCGCCACAACCGCAACCACCACTGCCACTGCCACTGTCAGGGCCTGCCGCCGAGCAGCCGAAGGCGCTGATCAGCCTCCAGGCGGCATCAGCGGCCCAAGCAGCCCATCAGCTCCCCAAGTAGCGCAGGATCGCCAGCACCCGTCTGCTGTACCCCTCGCCCCGGCCCGTCAGCTCCAGCTTGTCGAAGATCGCGTTGATGTGTTTCTCCACCGCGCTCTGCGACACATGCAGCTGCCCGGCGATCGCCGCGTTCGTGTGCCCCTGCGCCATCGCCGCCAGGACGTCGCCCTCCCGCGGTGTCAGCCGGGACAGCGGGTCGGTGTGGGAGGTGCGGACCAGGAGCCGGCGGACGACCTCCGGGTCGAACGCCGTCCGTCCCTCCCCCACCCGCTCCAGCGCGTCCAGGAACTCGTCGACCTGCGCCACCCGGTCCTTGAGCAGGTATCCCACCGCCCCCGACTCGCCGGTCAGCAGCTCGGTGGCGTACCGCCGCTCCACGTACTGCGAGAGCACGAGGACACCGACGTCCGGCCACTCCCGGCGGATCTCCAGGGCCGCCCGCAGCCCCTCGTCCGTGTGCGTCGGGGGCATCCGGACGTCCGCGACGACCACGTCCGGCGGGTCCGCCGCCACCGCCGTCAGCAGTTCGACCGCGTTGCCGACGGCCGCCGCCACCTCGTGGCCCTCCTCGGTCAGGAGCCGTACGAGCCCCTCCCGTAGCAGGGTCGAGTCCTCCGCCAGCATCACGCGCACGGGAGCACCGCCCGTACGACCGTCGGGCCGCCCACCGGGCTGTCCACGGCGAACCGCCCGTCCAGGGCCGCCGTCCGGCTCGCGAGCCCGCTCAGCCCGCTCCCCGACGCGTCCGCGCCACCCGCTCCGTCATCCGTCACCCGCACGCTCAACTCCCTTTCCTTCACAGCCACATGTACGTCGATCCGGGTCGCGCCCGCGTGCTTGACCACATTCGTCACCGCCTCCGAGACGACGAAGTACGCCACCGCCTCCGCCGCCCTCGGCAGCGGCCCCTGCACCGCGTACGCCAGTCCCACGGGCAGCGGGCTGCGTTCGGCGACGCTCTCGAGGGCGGCGCGCAGCCCGGCCTCGTCGAGGACGGTCGGGTACACCCGCCAGGCCACCTCGCGCAGTTCGGTCAGCGCACGCCGGCTCTCCTCGTGGGCCTGGAGCAGCAGTTCGTCGGCGCGCTCCGGGTCCCGGGCGCGCAGCCGACGGGCCCGGCCGAGCAACATGCCGAGGGCGACGAGCCGTTGCTGTACGCCGTCGTGGAGGTCGCGCTCGATACGGCGCCGCTCGTCGTGCACGACGTCCATGACCTCGGCCCGGCTGGTGGCGAGTTGGGCGATCCGGGCCTCCAACGCATGGGCGTGGCTGGGCCCGAGGAGGTGGCGGGCCAGTCGGCCCTCGAGGGAGACGACGCCGAGGGACCCCTGGACGGAGAGGAAGAGCAGGAAGAACCCGGCGAGGCTGCTGAAGGCGACGAGCCAGGGGTGGTCGATCTCGGTGATCAACCAGCCGTAGAAACCGAAGGTGCCGAGCCCGAGGCCGTACGCGGCGCAGCCGAGGACGACACCGCCGAGGAGTCCGAGGGGCCAGCGGGCGGCGAGGTGGCGCAGGGCCGCGCCGTCTCCCTGGACGCCGGGGAGCTTCACGCCGAGGAAGCGGTCGAGTCGGTTCCGCTCCAGTCGGCCGAGGGCGTGGGCGGCGGCGGTGAGGGTCCGCAGGACGGCGGCTCGGCCGCGTGGCCAGGCGAGTACGGGGAGCAGCGCAAGCCCGCCGGCGATCAGACACAGCACCTCGACGACGGCGGTCGCGGCCCCGAGGGCGAGACCGGCCGCCACCCGGAGCCAGCGCATGACGTAGCCGGCGAGAGTCCTCATGATCGTCCACGCTAACGGCAGTCGCCGCCGCACGCACTGCGGAAAACCACAACCGGAGAACCACAACCGGGAATCCACAACCGGGAATTGCACATCCGAGGTATCCACATCGGGCGATCCGCCGTTCACGAATCCGCAACCGGCGAATCCAGCCCCCGACCGCAACAGCGGAATCCGCTACTGCGGAAACCCGCACCCGTACTGTGCGGCCGGCACCAGTCCGCCGCCCGCCCCCGCTTTCTACCGTCGAAGGCATGGAAACCTGGATCAACGACCTCATGGACACGCTCGGTGCTCCCGGTGCGGGAATCGCCGTCGCCCTCGAGAACCTCTTCCCGCCGATCCCGAGCGAGGTGATCCTGCCGCTCGCGGGCTTCGCCTCCGCGAGCGGGCGGATGGATCTGCTCGCCGCGCTGCTGTGGACGACGGCCGGCTCGGTGATCGGCGCGCTCGCCCTGTACGGGGTGGGGGCGCTGCTCGGCAGGGAGCGGACCGTCGCGATCGCGGCGAAGCTGCCGCTGGTGAAGGTCGCGGACATCGAACGGACGGAGGCGTGGTTCGCCCGGCACGGCACCAAGGCCGTGTTCTTCGGGCGGATGGTGCCGATCTTCCGCAGTCTGATCTCCGTGCCCGCCGGCATCGAGCGGATGCCGCTGCCCGTCTTCCTCGTCCTCACGACGCTGGGCAGCGCGATCTGGAACACCGCCTTCGTGCTGGCCGGTTACGCGCTCGGCGACAACTGGGAGCAGGTCACCGGCTATGTGTCGGTGTACTCGAAGGCGGTGCTCGTGACGGCTGCGGGTGCGGTGGTGTGCTTCGTGGGGCTGCGGCTGCTCAGGCCGGGTCGGGGAGTTCGGCGGGGGACCCGTTGAGCTGCGCCGGGACCGACGCGTGGTGATCGGCCACGGCCGTCCGGAACCGGCGGATGATCTCCTCGCCCGCCGCCACGCCGCGCTCGGCGAGCACGTCGACGTGCGGGGCTGTCCAGGCCGTGTCGGCGAGCTCTCCGTGGCCGGGCCGCCAGGCGCGGTCGGCGGCGAGCAGCAGGTCGGCGTCGAGGAGGGAGTCCCCGGCGGCGAGGGTGAGCGTGGCGCCGCAGCGGCGCGCGACCTCGTGCATCGCCGCGCTCTTGGTGAGCGGCTTCGGCACGGCGTACACCTTGCGGCCCTGGAGGGAGACCGTCCAGCCGCGGTCCTCGGCCCAGTCGCCGAAGCGCTTCAGCCACTCCTCCGGCAGCCGCTCGCGCTCCACGACGAGGTACGCGAAGAGGTCCTCGGCGACCCGGTGCTTGCGGACCCAGGACAGGTCCGTGGTGGCGGTGAAGTACGCGCGGATCTCGGCGAGCGGCGCGCACTCCTCGGCCAGTCGGCGCACCACGGCCTCGTGCCAGTCGCGGTCGCTGACACCGTCGACGAGGATGTGTCCGCCGTTGGCGCAGATCGCGTACTTCGGTGCGGGCCCGGGGAGTTGGATGCGCTGGTACTGCTTACGGGTCCGGGTGGTGGTGGGGACGAAGACCGCTTCGGCGCCCAGGTGCTCCAGGAGCACGGCCGCGTCCTCGGTCATGTACGACAGCGGCTTGGACTCGTGCACCTCGATGCTGAGCAGTCGGGGTGCCTGCGCGTCGGGCATGCCGAGCGCGAGGGCGGCGGAGGAGTAGATCAGCGTACGGTCGAGGTCGCTCGCGACCATCACGGTGCTGGTCACTGGGAGACCACCGCCTTCCCGTCGGCGCCTGTGGCGCCTCTCGTGTACTGAGGGTGGATCAGTCCCACGCAGGTGTACGGGAGTCCGTCGACCTCCTCGACGGGCACCCCGCGCTGTTCGGCGAGCAGCCGTACGTGCGCGAGGTCGGCGCCCGCACCGCGCTGGGCGAGGATCTTCCAGGGGACGCGGCGCAGCAGGACCCGGGTGGTCTCGCCGACGCCGGGCTTGACCAGGTTGACGTCGTGGATGCCGTACTCCTCGCTGATGCGCTCGACGGCCGCCCAGCCCTCCCAGGTGGGGGTGCGGTCGGCGGCGAGCAGCTCCTTGACGTCGGTGTCGACGGCGTCGGCCACCTCGTCGAAGCATGCGGAGACGGCGTCGAGGAAGTCGTTCGAGACGTCGGCGCCGGCCAGTTCGCGGTAGAACTTGCCGCCGTGGAAGTCGTCGGGTCCGACAAGGTCGGCGCGCAGGACCGTACGCGATATCAGGCCGGAGACGGTGGAGTTGAGGCAGGCGGAGGGGATGAGGAAGTCCTCGCGGGTGCCGTACGTACGCACGCAGGAGCCGGGGTCGGCGAGGACGGCGATCTCCGGGTCGAAGCCGGTGATCCCCTCGGCGCGCTCGAACTCCTCGATCGCGTCGGCGAGTTCGCGGGTGATGGCACCCTTGCCGGTCCAGCCGTCGACGAAGACGACGTCGGCCGGGTCGTGATGGGCGGCGAGCCAGCGCAGCGCGTTGGCGTCGATGCCACGGCCGCGCACGATGGAGACGGCGTAGTGGGGCAGGTCGAGGCCGTGGCGGGCCTGGGCCCAGCGGCGCATGAGCACGCCGACGGGGGTGCCGGCCCGGGCGAGGGAGACGAGGACGGGCGTGCCGGACTTCTCGGCGAGCACGGTCTCGGTGACGCAGCCGACGGCGCGCGCGATGCGGGCGGCGGAGGTCTCCAGAGCGGCGCGGAAGAGCTCCTGGTACCGGTCGCTCGGCTGGTACTCGACAGGCAGCGACTCGGCGTAGTGGGCGCCTCCGCTCTGGATCGCCTCCTCGCGCTCCTCGGTCGGGGCCTCCAACTCGACGTCCGAGAGGTCCTGGAGCAGCCAGCCGACCTCCTCGGGCGCGTACGAGGAGAAGGCGGGGCCGCGGAGGGGCTCGGGCAGCATGGAGCTCCTTTCGGGAGCTTCGGTGGCGGGAGCGGGGATCGAAGCGGAAGCGGGCATCGAAGCACGGGCGGGAGTCGCAGCGGGGGCGGGTCCGTATGACGGGACGTACGAGGGGACGACGGCGAGGACCACGTGCGGTATGTGCTCCGCGAGCCGGGCCAGCAGACCGTCGGGGGCGTGCAGTTCGGGGGTGTCGGCGACGGAGTCGACGACGGCGACGACCGCGTCGAAACCCGCGCCGGCCACGTTGTAGGCGTACCGCTCGCCGGGCCCGTCGGCGGGCTCGTCGTGGGCGGGGAAGACCAGCCGGGTCCGTATGGCGTAGCCAGGGTCGTCGACGGCGAGGACGGGCGAGCGGGTGGTGGTGGAGTACGAGACGTCGAGGCCGCTCTCCTCGAGGGCGAGCCCGAGCGCGAGCGGTGCGTACATCAGCTCCTCGAACCCGAGGACGAGGACGCGACCGGGCCCCGTGGGCGGGAGCGCCTCGGCAAGCCGCGCCGCCAGCGCCGGGAGGGACGTCTCCAGGCGGGAGCGGTGCTCCGGGGTGAAGCCGTGGCGGCCGCCGTCCGGTACGCCCTGCGGCCAGTCCAGGTCGACGCGTACGGCCACCGCGGTGGCGTGCGGAGCGGGAACGGCGGAAGCGGCCGGCGTCGCGGAATCCCCCGCCACGGCGGGATCCGGGCCGGCGGCGGGATCCGGGGTCGCGGCGGGATCCGGGCCGGCGGCGGGCGTCACGCTCACGTCCGGCGCGCCGGACGCGGCCGCCTCGTACCGCGCCACCAGTGCCTGGCCCTTCTCCAGGACGCCCTCCGGCAGGCCCACCGTGCCCGCCGCGAGGGTCAGCAGGTCCACGCGGGCGCCGATCTCGGCCGCGAAGGCCGTGAGCCGGTCCCGGTCGGCGGGGGTGCGCATGTCGACCAGGGCGACGATCACGTACCGGTCGCGCGGATAGCGTTCGTGCAGGTCCCGGATGGTGTTGAGGACCGTGTTGCCGGTGGAGAACTCGTCGTCGACGAGGACCAGCGGGCCGTCACCGGCCAGCAGCTTCGGGTCCTCCGGGAGCAGCAGGTGCGAGGTGGCGTGCGAGTGGGACTCCTCGAAGCCGCCGGCCGGGGCGACGCCCGCCACGGGCCGCCGGGTGGAGTGCAGGTAGGGGGCGAGGCCGATGCCGTCGGCGATGCTGTGGCCGAGACCGGTCGCCGTCTCCGCGTACCCGAGGACGACGGCCCGTGCCGCCTCCTCCTCGCCGAGCAGCTCACGTACGCGTACGCCCAGGTCGCACCCGGCGCCGTGGACCACCGAGGGGCGCTGCGGCACGTGCTTGCCGAGCACGTTGGAGACCAGCAGATGCGCGCGCTTCGGGTTGCGGCGCAGTGCGAGGCCCAACAGGCCCGGGAGCTCCTCGCCGCCGATCAGTTCGACGCCCAGTCGCTCCGCGACCCACGTTCCCGACCACACCACGTCGTCCTTCACCTTCCGTCAGCCGGCCAGTCCGGCGGTGAGCAGATCGACGAAGCCGACGTCCTCCTTGGCGACGCCGAAGACCTCGGCGCGCAGGAGGGTCCGTTCGGCCCACGCGCGATGCGGCTTCACCTCGTTCATCTTGTTCGTGTACGCGGAACGCATCACGCCGCCCCCGCCGCGTTCGGGCCGCAGGATGTCCTGGGCGTCGCTGTACTCCTCGTGGCTGACCACGGAGAGTGCGTGCACCGGCACCACATGGGTGGGGTGGATGCAGGTCTTGCCGAGCAGGCCGTTGGCCCGGTCGAGTTCGATCTCGCGGAGCAGCCCGTCGAGGTCGTGCTCGATGAGCGCGGTGCGCAGGTCCTCCGCGCGGCCCTCCAGGAAGGGACTGCGGCGCAGCTGGGGCTTGAACATGCGCTCGCCGAGCCGGAAGTACTCCCAGACGGGCCCGGTGATGGTGAAGCCGGTGCCGTCGGAACGGCCGAGGACGTTGACGACGTCGGCGATGACATGGGCGACGAGCTGGACGTCGTAGGCCGTCATGTCGGGCGAGCGGCGCAGTCCGTACGCGGAGCAGAAGTCGGTGACGCCGAGCCGCAGGGCGAGGACCCGCTCGCGGTACTTGTCTACGGTCGCGGCGATGCCGGCGAGGGTCTCGGCGCGGGTCTCGAGGTGCAGAAGCTCGGGCGATTCGAGGACGGGCATGGCGAAAAGCCGCCGTCCGCTCACCCTCTCGGCGACGGTGAGGGCTTCGAGGAAGGCCCGTCCGCGTTTCTCGGTGAACTTCGGCAGTACGAAGCCGGACAGCAGGTGGACACTGTCGCCGAGCCGTGCGACCAGATCGGTGATCTGGCGGGGCTCACGGACCCGGATGAAGAGCAGGGGCACATCCTGGGGGGCGTCCGCCGCCGCGAGGTCGGCGAACTGGCGGACGAGGTTGGCCTCGGCCGCCTCCACATCGGCGTCGTCGATGGAGTCCTCCAGGCACAGCACCATGGAGACGACCCCGCGTGCGGCCTGTTTGCGCACGTCGTCGGCGAGCCGCGGCCGGGTGGCCGGGCTGTAGAGGGTGGCCCCCAGGGCCACGGCGAGCGTGCTCGCGGGCGAGTCGGCGGTGAACTCGGCCGGCTCCTGATGGAACAGCCCGGCCCGCGAAGCGGACGGGATGTGCCCGAAATGACGCATGTAACTCCCCCGACTGCCTCTCTGGGCCCTGACGACATGTGGCCGGTAATAGTACGTAGGTGCGGGTGTCCTTAGTTCCCTTCCATCATGAAATCCAGGTAACTCATCCGCATCCGGCGCATCTCTCCCCGTTCGCCATGGCCCCCGCGTTGTCCACGGGCGGACCGGGAAGGCAGGATGACGGTCATGACGCACGCGATGCTGAAGGGCTCCAACGTCCCTCTCGACACCGCGGCCGTACGGGCCGTGCTCCGCTGGACCCCTGGACCCGGGGTCCCCGACGTGGATGCCTCGGCGCTGCTCCTCGGCGCCGACGGTCGTGTGCGTTCCGACGAGGACTTCGTCTTCTACAACCAGCCGCGCCATCCCTCGGGGCTGGTGCGACGGCTGCCGAAGAAGCGGGTGGCGGAGGGGCTGACCGACACGGTCGAGGCCGATCTCGGCGGGCTCGACCCGTCGGTCGACCAGGTGGTGATCGCGGCCTCCTCGGACGGCGACACCTTCCGTTCCGTCTCCGACCTGCGGATTCTGCTGTACGACGCGGGTGCGGCGGACAGCGAGCCGCTGGCCCTGTTCGATGTGAAGGCGGAGACGGGCGAGGAGACGGCGATCATCTGCGGCGAGCTGTACCGCCGCGGGGACGGCTGGAAGTTCCGCGCGGTGGGGCAGGGCTATCCGACTGGGCTCGTCGGGCTCGCCACCGACTTCGGGATCTCGGTGGACGAGGGCACGGACGAGGGGACCTCCGACGCGGGAGCGGGCGAGGCTCCGGCCGCCGCGGAGCCGGGGCTCGACGCGACGGTCGTCCAGCCTCCCGTGTCCGTACCTCCGCAGCCGACCACTCCCCCGGCGCCCGTACCCGGCTACGGCTACCCGCAGCCGGCCACGCCCGCACAGCCCGCGTACGGCTACCCCCAGCCCGCCTCCCCGGCGCAGCCCGCCTACGGCTACCCCCAGCCCTCCACGCCCGCACAGCCCGCCTACGGCTATCCCCAGCCCGCGGCGGCAGCCGCGCCCGCTCCGGACCCGAACTTCCGGCTGCCTCCGATGGGCCCGCAGTTCGTCCGCCCGTAAGGCCGGCCTCGGCTCTGCCCGTGAGGCCACGGGTCAGGCCTTGGTCTTGTAGCCGCGCCCCCACTGCAGGCCCCACCCGTACAGCCGGTCCAGTTCCGCCTGGAAGCCGTACACGAACTTCACCTCGCGGCGGACGATCAGCTCGTCCTTGACCTTCTCGACGGTGAACACCGCGCAGGAGCGGGCCTGCGGGGCGCGCTCGTCCAGTTCGATCTCGATCCGCGGCCCGTTGCTGGGGTAGAGCGTGACCTTGGCGTGGGTGCGGTCGAAGGCCGGGGTCTGGTCGTAGATGTAGACGAAGAACAGCAGCCGCTTGATCTCGTCCCGGTGGTCGAGATTGACGAAGATCGTCTCGCCGGACGAGCCGCCGAACCGGTCGTCGCCGCTCAGGTTCACGTACGGCGGCGCGTTCAGGGACCCGAAGAAGTTGCCGAGCGGCTGCACGACGCCCTTGCTGCCGTCCGCCAGCTCGTACATGCAGCCGAGGTCCAGGTCGACGTTGACCATGCTCTGGGTGTGCGCCTGGACGACCTCGGGCTTGAAGAGCTTCGAGGGGTGGCGGAGCAGCTGGCCGCTCTGGCGTGAGCGGCCCTCGATGTCGGAGGTGCGCATCCGCCAGGAGAGGTTGACCCGGAGATTGCCGGTGGCGGCGCCCTGCTTGGTCAGGGAGACCGACGGGCGCCGTTTCGTGAGGTCGATGGAGTTGCTGGACGCGCTGCCCGAGTCGAACTGCGCGGCCCTGCCCGGAAAGAGGCCGTCCCAGAAGGCCATGTGTCCCCACCCCCCATTTGATGCCATGGCATACGCGGCGGGGGGGGGGGGGGGCCCCCCGCCCCCCCCCGGGGAGGAGAGAAGGGGGGGGGGGGGGGGAGACCCCCCCCGCCCC
>NZ_JBHJTL010000121.1:0-21603 GCF_042264065.1 Streptomyces sp. NPDC056222
GCTCGTACGGTCGGTAGGTCGACCCGATCAGGCGGAGAGGCCCAACTCCCGTGCGATCAGCATCCGCTGGACCTCGCTGGTGCCCTCGCCGATCTCCAGGATCTTGGAGTCGCGCCACATCCGCGCGACCGGGTACTCGTTCATGAAGCCGTAGCCGCCGTGGATCTGGGTCGCCTCGCGGGCGTTGTCGACGGCCACCGTCGAGGAGTACAGCTTCGCGATCGCCGCCTCCTTCTTGAAGGACTCGCCGAGCACCAGCCGGGACGCCGCGTCCCGCCAGCCGATGCGGGCCATGTGCGCCTTCGTCTCCATGTCCGCGATCTTGAACTGGATGGCCTGGTTGTCGCCGATCGGCCGGCCGAAGGCGTGACGTTCCTTCGCGTACTTCACCGACTCGTCGACACAGCCCTGGGCGAGTCCGGTCGCCAGCGCCGAGATCGCGATCCGGCCCTCGTCCAGGATCCGCAGGAACTGCGCGTAGCCGCGGCCCTCTTCGCCGAGCAGGTTCGCGGCGGGCACCCGGACGTCGTCGAAGGACAGCTCACGGGTGTCCGAGGCGTTCCAGCCGACCTTGGAGTACGGGGCGGCGACGGTGAAGCCCGGGGTGCCGGACGGGACGATGATCGAGGAGATCAGCGGGCGGCCGTCGGGCTTGCGGCCGGTGACCGCCGTGACCGTGACCAGACCGGTGATGTCCGTACCGGAGTTGGTGATGAAGCACTTCGAGCCGTTGATGACCCAGTCGTCACCGTCGCGGACGGCGGTGGTGCGGGTGCCGCCGGCGTCGCTGCCCGCGCCGGGCTCGGTCAGGCCGAAGGCGCCCAGGATCTCGCCCGAGCACATCCGGGGCAGCCACTCCTGCTTCTGCTCCTCGGTGCCGAAGCGGTAGACCGGCATCGCGCCGAGCGAGACCCCCGCCTCCAGGGTGATGGCGACGGAGGAGTCGACGCGGGCGAGCTCCTCCAGTGCGATGCCGAGGGCGAGGTAGTCACCGCCCATCCCGCCGTACTCCTCCGGGAAGGGCAGGCCGAACAGGCCCATGCGGCCCATCTCGCGGACGATCTCGTACGGGAACTCATGGCGCTCGTAGTAGTCGCCGATCTTCGGGGCGACGACGTCGTGGGCGAACTCCTCCACGGTGCGGCGGAGTTCCTCGTGCTCTTCGGAGAGCCGGTGGTCGAGGGACATGGCTAGGACTCCTTGTGGGAGAGCGCGCGAACGGTACGGGAAGGGCTCGGTCGGCCCAGTTGGTCGGCCATCCACACGCTGGTGGCGGTGAGGGCGGCCAGGTCGACCCCGGTCTCGATGCCGAGGCCGTCGAGCATCCACACGAGGTCCTCGGTGGCGAGGTTGCCCGTGGCGCTCTTCGCGTACGGGCAGCCGCCGAGGCCGCCGGCGGAGGCGTCGACGGTCGTCACACCGTGCCGGAGCGCGGCGAGGGTGTTGGAGAGCGCCTGCCCGTACGTGTCGTGGAAGTGCACGGCGATACGGGAGGTGGGGACGCCGGCCTCGTTGAGTCCCTGGAGCAGGGCCTCCACATGGCCGGGGGTGGCGACACCGATGGTGTCGCCGAGGCTCAGCTCGTCGCAGCCCATCTCGGCGAGGGCCTTGGTGACGCGGACGACCTGTTCGACGGGGACGGCACCCTCCCAGGGGTCGCCGAAGCACATCGAGAGATAGCCGCGGATGCGGAGGCCCTGCTCTATGGCGCGGGTGACGACAGGCTCGAACATGGCCAGGGCCTCGTCGACGGTGCGGTTGAGGTTGGCCTTGGCGAAGGACTCGGTGGCGGAGGCGAAGACGGCGATCTCGCGGGCGCCGAGGGCCATGGCACGGTCGAGCCCGCGCTCGTTGGGCACGAGGACCGGGAGCCGGGCGGATACGCCCGTGAGGAGCGGGAACAGCTCCTCGGCGTCCGCCAGCTGGGGCACCCACTTGGGGTGGACGAAGCTGGTCGCCTCGACGGTGTCGAGCCCGGCGGCGGCGAGGCGCCGGACGAACTCGGCCTTCGTGGCGGTCGGGACGACGGTCTTCTCGTTCTGGAGCCCGTCGCGAGGGCCGACCTCGTGGATCCGCACCCGGGCGGGGAGCCCCTGGGCGGGCACGGTCATGGGCAGGCCCGTGGTCATGATTCCTCCCTGGGGGTCACCACGGCGAGGATCTGGTCCATGGCGACGGTGGAGCCGGGGGTGACGTCCAGCTCGGTGACGGTGCCGGCGTGCGGGGCGGAGATGACGTGCTCCATCTTCATGGCCTCGACGACGAGCAGACTCTGCCCGGCCTCGACCTCGTCCCCGACCGCGACCTTCACGACGGTGACGGTTCCGGGCATGGGCGCGGCGAGCGTGTCGGCCCCACCGTGCCGGGCGCCGGTGAGGGCGGCGGCGACGGGGTCGTGATCCAGGACGTGCCAGGAGTCCCCGTCCCGGCCGAGCCAGATCCCCTCGGGGGAACGGGCGAGGCGGAAGTGGTGGGTGACGCCGTCGAGCGACAGCGTGAGCCCGCCGTCCCGCCCCGAACCCCCGCCCGGGGTCGGCGGGTTGCCGACGAGCGTGGCGGTGACCGGGTCGGCCGGCACCTCCGGGTCGCCGAGCAGCAGCTCCGCGGAGTTCGCCGTACCGCGGACGCGGACGGACACCGGGTCGTGGCCCGGGACGCGGAAGTGGTGCGGGGTCCGGGCGGGCGTACCGCCCAGGCGCCAGCCGGTGGGGGCGTCGAACGGGTCCGTCCAGCCCTCGGCCGGGGGAGCCGGGGGGAACTGACGCAGCAGCGCCGCCGCCGCGTACACCTCGTCGGGGACGCCCGTCGGGACCAGGCTCTCCGCGTCCCGTTCCACCAGGCCCGTGTCCAGGTCGCCGGTCATGACGTCCGGGTGGGACAGCAGACGGCGGAGGAAGCCCGCGTTCGTCGGGACGCCCAGGGTCGTCGTGTCCGCCAGGGCCGCACGGAGGCGGCGGAGGGCGGTGGGACGGTCGGGCGCGTGGACGATGACCTTCGACAGCATCGGGTCGTAGAGGCTGCCGACCTCCGTTCCCTCGCTCAGGCCCGAGTCCGTGCGGACCCCTCCGCCCTGCGGCTCGTGGAGCGAGAGGACCGTGCCGCCCGAGGGGAGGAAGCCGCGCGCGGGGTCCTCCGCGCAGATGCGAGCCTCGATCGCCCAGCCGTCCAGGTGGATGTCGGACTGGGCGAAGGCCAGCTTCTCGCCGGCCGCGACCCGCAGCTGCCACTCCACCAGGTCGATCCCGGTGATCAGCTCCGTCACCGGGTGCTCCACCTGGAGCCGGGTGTTCATCTCCATGAAGTAGTACGAGGACGGGTCCACGCCCGGCACGATGAACTCGACCGTGCCCGCGCCGACATAGCCGCACGAGCGGGCGGCCTCGACCGCCGCCGCGCCCATCTGCTCCCGGATCTCCGGAGTCAGCAGGACGCTCGGCGCCTCCTCGATGATCTTCTGGTGGCGCCGCTGCAGCGAGCACTCGCGCTCACCGAGGTGCACGACATTGCCGTGCCCGTCCGCGAGGACCTGGATCTCGATGTGCCGGGGCCGGTCGATCCACCGCTCCACGAGCAGCGTGTCGTCGCCGAAGGACGACCGCGCCTCGCGCCGCGCCGCCGCGATCTCGTCGGTCAGCGTCGACAGGTCGCGTACGAGCCGCATTCCCTTGCCGCCGCCGCCCGCCGAGGGCTTCAGCAGCACAGGGGCGCCCAACTCGCGCGCCGCCGCCTCCAGTTCCGGATCGGCCGCGCCCGGAACCACCGGGACGCCCGCTGCCTTCACCGTCTCCTTCGCCCGGATCTTGTCGCCCATCAGGGAGATCGCGGAGGCCGACGGGCCGATGAAGACCAGACCCGCCTCCGCGCACGCCTGCGCGAACCCGGCGTTCTCCGCGAGGAAGCCGTAGCCGGGGTGGACCGCCTGAGCGCCCGTCCGCCGGGCCGCGTCGAGGAGCGCCTCGACCGAGAGGTACGACTCGGAGGCCGGCGGCGGACCGATCCGTACCGCCGTGTCCGCCTCCCGTACATGACGGGCCTCGGCGTCCGCGTCGCTGTACACCGCCACCGAGCGGACGCCGAGCGCCCGCAGGGTGCGGATGACCCGGACCGCGATCTCGCCCCGGTTGGCCACAAGGACTGTGTCGAACATCTTCTGAGGTCCCCTCACATCCGGAAGACGCCGAACTGGGGGTCACCCAGGGGCGCGTTGGCGCAGGCCGTGAGGGCGAGGCCCACCACCTGTCGGGTCTCCATCGGGTCGATGACCCCGTCGTCCCAGAGCCGCGCCGTCGCGTAGTAGGCGCTGCCCTGGGTCTCGTACTGCTCGCGGATCGGGGCCTTGAAGGCGTCCTCCTCCTCCGCGCTCCACTCGTCGCCGAGCTGGTCCCGCTTGACCGTCGCGAGGACGGACGCGGCCTGCTCGCCGCCCATGACCGAGATCTTGGCGTTGGGCCACATCCACAGGAAGCGCGGCGAGTACGCCCGGCCGCACATCGAGTAGTTGCCCGCGCCGTACGAGCCGCCGACGACCACGGTCAGCTTCGGGACCCGGGTGGTGGCCACGGCCGTCACCATCTTGGCGCCGTGCTTGGCGATGCCGCCGTGCTCGTACGCCTTGCCGACCATGAAGCCGGTGATGTTCTGCAGGAAGAGGAGCGGGATGCCGCGCTGGTCGCACAGCTCGATGAAGTGCGCGCCCTTCTGGGCCGACTCGGCGAACAGGATGCCGTTGTTGGCGACGATGCCGACCGGGTGCCCGTGGATCCGGGCGAAGCCGGTGATCAGCGTCTGCCCGTACTCGGACTTGAACTCCTGGAAGCGGGAGCCGTCCACGACCCGGGCGATGACCTCGCGCACGTCGTACGGGGTACGGGAGTCCACCGGCACCGCGCCGTACAGCCCGGCGGGGTCCACCTTCGGTTCCTCGACCGGCTCGACCGACCAGGGCAGCGGGCCGCGCTCGGGGAGCGTCGCGACGATGTTCCGCACGATCCGCAGCGCGTGGGCGTCGTCCTCGGCGAGGTGGTCGGTGACGCCGGAGATCCGCGAGTGGACCTCGCCGCCGCCCAGCTCCTCCGCCGTGACGACCTCGCCGGTCGCGGCCTTCACCAGCGGCGGACCACCGAGGAAGATCGTGCCCTGGTTCCGTACGATCACGGCCTCGTCGCTCATCGCCGGGACGTACGCGCCACCGGCCGTGCAGGAGCCGAGGACCGCAGCGATCTGCGGGATGCCGGCGCCGGACATCCGGGCCTGGTTGTAGAAGATCCGGCCGAAGTGCTCGCGGTCCGGGAAGACCTCGTCCTGCATGGGCAGGAACGCGCCGCCGGAGTCCACGAGGTAGAGGCAGGGGAGACGATTCTCCAGTGCCACTTCCTGGGCCCGCAGATGCTTCTTCACCGTCATCGGGTAGTACGTGCCGCCCTTGACGGTCGCGTCGTTGGCGACGATCACGCACTCGCGGCCCGAGACCCGGCCGATGCCGGCGATGACTCCGGCGGCCGGTGCCTGGTCGCCGTACATGCCGTTCGCGGCCAGCGGGGCGAGCTCCAGGAAGGGCGACCCCGGGTCCAGGACGGTGTCCACGCGGTCGCGCGGCAGCAGTTTGCCGCGCGCGGTGTGCCGGGCGCGGGCCTTCTCGCCACCGCCGTTCGCGGCCGCGGCGAGTTTGGCGCGCAGCGTGGCGGCCAGCTCGTGATGGGCCGCCTCGTTGGCCTGCCAGGCCGGCGACGCGGGGTCCGCCGCGCTCGTCAGCACAGGTGCCTGCTGCATCGACTGAGCTCCCTTGCTCGGTTAATGAGCGTTAACGTATGGCTTTCAGGTTAACGACCGCTAACCCCATTGTCTAGAATCGATTCCATGACCACCACCGCCAGGACCGACGCCCCCACGCGCCGCGAGCAGATCCTCAAGGAGGCCGCTCGCCTCTTCGCCGAGCGTGGGTTCCACGGCGTCGGCGTCGACGAGATAGGAGCCGCCGTCGGCATCAGCGGCCCCGGGCTCTACCGGCACTTCGCGGGCAAGGACGCGATGCTGGCCGAGCTGCTCGTCGGCATCAGCGAACGACTCCTCGACGGCGGGCGGCTGCGCGTGGGCGAGGGGGAGAGCGACCCGCGGGCGCTGCTCGGCTCACTCATCGACAGCCACATCGACTTCGCACTCGACGACCGGCCGCTGATCACCCTCCACGACCGGGAGCTGGACCGGCTGAAGGACGAGGACCGCAAGCGGGTGCGACAGCTCCAGCGGCAGTACGTGGAGCTGTGGGTGGCGGTCGTACGGGAGCTGTACCCGGCGTCCTCCGAGAGCGAGGCGCGGGCGGCGGTCCACGCCGTCTTCGGGCTCCTGAACTCGACGCCGCACCTCGCCGCGCTGGGCAGGACGTCGATGGAAGCGCTCCTGAGGCGCCTCGCCCACGGGGCGTTCGGGGCCCTGGCCGACGCGTAGGCGCCGCCCTCGCGGGTCCCGCAGGGCGGAATGATTGCCCACAACAGGGCCCGGTCCAGCAGAATGAGGCCCATGCCGATACTCAGTCGCCCCGCCCTCGTCGAGCACCTTGTACGGACCCGGATCGCAGGTGATGTCGCCACCCCGCGCGACAACAACCTCTCCCACTACCGCAAGCTCGCCAACGGCGACCGGCACTACTGGCTCGGCCTCGAGCTCGGCGACCGGTGGACCGACGAGCAGGACGTGCTCGCCGTCATGGCCGAGCGGTGCGGGGTCAACGACGACCCCGCCCACCGCACCGGGCAGGACACCATCGACCCCGACCTGACCGTCGACGGCCTCGACCGGATGGCCGCCCGGCTGCGCAAGGCCGCCGCGGGCAAGGAGCGGGTGCTGTTCGCGACCGGACACCCGGGCGCGCTGATCGACGCCCACAGCCGGGTCGCCGCCGCCCTGCGGGCCAAGGGCTGCGACATCGTACGGATCCCCGGCGGGCTCATCGCGGACGAGGGGTACGTCGTGCAGTTCGCCGACGTCGCCGTCTTCGAGCGTGGCGCCACTCTCTGGCACACCCATTCGCCGGAACCCATGAACGCGATCCTGGACGCCCTCGGCGAGGACGGCCGACCGGATCTCGTCGTCGCCGACCACGGCTGGGCCGGGCGCGCGGGCCAGCGGGGCATCGACTCGGTCGGCTACGCCGACTGCAACGACCCGGCCCTCTTCATCGGCGAGGCCGAGGGCACCATGCAGGTCACGATCCCCCTGGACGACCACGTCCTGGACCCCCGCTCCTACGAGCCGCTCACCGACTACGTGCTCGACGCGTCCGGTCTGCTCTGACCCGGGGCGACCCCCGGTGTCGGGTCCAGATAGACCCGGCGGACGGAGGGGAAGCGCTCCCGCAGCTGCTCCTCCGCCTCCTCGCAGGCCCACTCGACCTGCTCGGCCGAGGACACGTCACGGAAGTCGACCTTCGCGGCGATCATGACCTCGTCCGGGCCCTGGATCAGCGTCGTCAGCTCCAGGACGCCGATGATGTGCGGGACCGAGAGCAGCTCCTCGCGGACCGCCTCCCGCATCGGGCGCGGCAGCGGGCGGCCGATCAGCAGCTCCGCGTTGGAGCGGCCGAGCACCCAGGCCACGTACACGAGCAGCGCGCCGATGAGGATCGAGGCGACGCCGTCCCACACGGCCGAGCCGCTGATCTCGACGCCGAGCAGGCCGCCCGCCGCCAGGAGCAGGCCGGCCAGGGCGGCCGAATCCTCCATCACCACGGCCTTGACGGTGGTGTCGGGGGTGCGCCGCAGATAGCGGCCGAAGGGAGCCTTCATCCGCTCCGCCTCGCCCCTGACCTGACGGACGGCGGTCCGCAGGGAGAGGCTCTCGAGCACGAAGGCGACGCCGAGCACGATGTACGACACGAGCGGGTCGCCCATCTCCTCGCCGTGGACGAGGGTGTGGATGCCGTCGTAGACCGAGAAGACCGCGCCGCCGACGAACGTGGCGACGGCGGCGAGCAGCGCCCAGACGTAGCGCTCGCCGGCGTACCCGAGCGGATGGTCCTCGTCCGCCGGCTTCTCGCTCCGCTTGAGCGCGGTGAGCAGCATGACCTCGGTGACCGTGTCGGCCACCGAATGGGCCGCCTCGGAGAGCATCGCGCTCGATCCGCTGATCAGCCCCGCCACCGCCTTGGCGGCGGCGATCCCGAGGTTCGCCACCGCCGCCACGATCACCGTGAACACGCTCTCGCCCTGTTCCGCCATGGACCGGACGGTATGTCCGGGCGTCGGTGCGGACGACGAACGACACCGCCCCTCCTGAACGACGGTGCTAGAAATGAGGCATGGCTGGTTTCATCGGCCACATGCGCTCGATGCTGAGCGCACGCACCGTCGCCCGTCAGGTCTTCCTCCTCCAGGTGGCGATCGTGGTGCTCCTGGTCGTCGCGGCCATGGTGGCGCTCGTCCTGCAGTCCCGTAACGACAGCGAGCGGGAGGCCCGCACCCGGTCCCTCGCGGTGGCGCAGACCTTCGCCAGTGCGCCCGGCCTCGAAGAGGCCCTCGCCGGCTCCGATCCCTCGGCGGTCCTGCAGCCCAGGGCCGAGCAGGCGCGCGCCGGGTCCGAGGTGGCGTTCATCGTGGTGATGACACCCGACGGGGTGCGCTACACCCATCCCGACCCCGATCAGATCGGGCGGCGGTACATCGGCACCATCGCCCCGGCGGCGGCGGGCGGAATCGTCAGGGAGACCGTCACCGGCACCCTCGGCCCCTCCATCCGCGCCGTCGTGCCCGTCGTCGGACAGAACGGCGAGGTGATCGCCCTGGTGGCCGCCGGAGTCACCAGCGACCAGGTGAGCGGGATCGTCGAGGCCCAGCTGCCCCTGCTGTTCGGCACCGCGGCCGGCGCCCTCGCCCTCACCACCGGCGGAACCGCGCTGGTCAGCAGGCGGCTGATGCGCCAGACCCACGGTCTGGGGCCCGCCGAGATGACACGGATGTACGACCACCACGACGCGGTGCTGCACTCCGTGCGCGAGGGCGTGCTCATCCTCGACGGCGAGCAGCGTCTGGTCCTGGCCAACGACGAGGCGCGCCGACTCCTCGATCTCGCCCCCGACGCACCGGGCCGCGCGGCGCTGGACCTCGGGATCGACCCGGACATGGCCCGGCTGCTGGACTCGGGTCGGCCGGCCGCCGACGAGGTGCATGTGGCCGGCGACCGCCTGCTGGTGGTCAACCAGCGGCCCACCGACCGTGACGGCGGTCCGCCCGGCACCGTCGTCACCCTGCGGGACACCACCGAACTGCAGGCGCTCACCGGCAGGGTCGACATCGCGCGGGAGCGGCTGCGGCTGCTGTACGACGCCGGAATGCGCATCGGGACCACGCTGGACGTCGTGCGGACCGCCCAGGAACTGGCGGACTTCGCCGTCCCCCGGTTCGCCGACTTCGTCACCGTCGACCTCGCCGACCCGGTCGTGCTGGGGGAGGAGCCGGCGGGACGGGGCGCGGACATGCGCCGCGTGGCCTTCCGCGGCATCCGGGACGACAGCCCGCTCTACCCGACCGGCAGCCTGATCAGCTTCGTGCCGTCCACGCCCCAGGCGGCCGGCTTCGGAACGGGGAAGGTGGTCATGGAGGCGGACATGGCCGCGCTCTCCGGCTGGCAGCAGCAGGATCCGGCGAACGCCCGCAGGCTCCTCTCGTACGGGATCCACTCGATGATGGCGGCCCCGCTGCGGGCCAGGGGCGTCGTCATGGGCGTGGCCACGTTCTGGCGTGCCGAGAAGCCCGAGCCCTTCGAGGAGGACGACCAGTCGCTCGCCGAGGAACTGGTCGCCCGCGCCGCGGTGAGCGTGGACAACGCCCGCCGCTACACGCGCGAGCACACCATGGCGGTGACCCTGCAGCGCAGCCTGCTGCCCCGGGCGCTTCCCCAGCAGACCGCCGTGGACGTCGCCCACCGCTACCTGCCGGCACAGGCCGGCGCCGGCGGGGTGGGCGGTGTCGGCGGGGACTGGTTCGACGTCATCCCCCTGCCGGGCGCCCGGATCGCCCTCGTCGTGGGGGATGTCGTCGGGCACGGCCTGCACGCCGCCGCCACCATGGGACGGCTGCGGACCGCCGTCCACAACTTCGCGAACCTGGATCTGCCCCCGGACGAGCTGCTGTGGCACCTGGACGAGCTGGTCGCCCGGATCGACGAGGACGAGGGCGAGCACGAGAGCGAGGGCGAGGACGGGAGCGCGTACGAGGACGGGAGCGGTGCCGGCGGCGACGGCGGTGCGGTCGCGCAGGTCACCGGCGCCACCTGCCTCTACGCGATCTACGACCCGGGCTCCCGGCTCTGCACCCTGGCCCGCGCCGGGCATCTCGGCCCCGTCCTCGTGCGGCCCGACGGCAGCGCCGAGTTCCTCCGGATCCCAGGTGGCCCACCGCTGGGCCTGGGCGGCCTGCCCTTCGAGACGGTCGAGCTGGAACTCCCCGAGGGCAGCACCCTCGTGCTCTACACCGACGGCCTCGTCGAGGACCGCGGCCGTGACATCGACGAGGGTCTCGAACTGCTCCGCCGCGCGGTCGCCCACCCCGGCCGCTCCCCGGAGGAGACCTGCCGCGCCGCCCTGGAGTGTCTGCTGCCCGGCCGTCCGCGCGACGACGTCGCCGTGCTGGTCGCCAGGACCCGCGTCCTGGACACCGACCACACCGCCGCCTGGGAGGTGCGCTCCGCCCCCTCCGCCGTGGCCCCGGTGCGCGCCGAGGCCACCCGGACGCTGGAGCGCTGGGGCCTGCACGAGGAGGCGTTCGTCACCGAGCTGATCCTGAGCGAGCTGGTCACGAACGCGATCCGCTACGGCACCGGCCCGATCCGGGTACGGCTGATCCGCGACCGTGTCCTGATCTGCGAGGTCTCCGACGGCAGCAGCACCGCCCCGCACCTTCGCCGGGCGGCGGACTCGGACGAGGGCGGCCGGGGTCTCTTCCTCGTGGCCCAGTTCGCCGAGCGCTGGGGAACCCGGTACACGGCCGAGGGCAAGGTCATCTGGACGGAACAGATCATCCCCGGCCAGATGCCCGGCCGGGGATGATCTTCGAGAAAAGTTCGACGCCTCAGCGCGGGACGCGGACGACGCCCTCCTGGATGACGGAGATCGCCAGCTTTCCGTCCTGCGTGTAGATCCGTGCCTGGCCGAGGCCCCGCCCGCCCGACGCGGACGGCGACTCCTGGTCGTACAGCAGCCACTCGTCGGCACGGAACGGCCGGTGGAACCACATCGCGTGGTCCAGCGACGCCCCGACGACGTCCCCGACCGCCCAGCCGCCGCGCCCGTGGGCGAGCAGCACCGAGTCGAGCAGCGTCATGTCGGAGACGTAGGTCGCCAGGCAGACGTGCAGCAGCGGATCGTCGGCCAGCTTGCCGTTCGTACGGAACCAGACCTGCGAGCGCGGCTCGCGCGGCTCCCCGACGGAGCCCCACGGCGGAACCTCGGCGTACCGCAGATCCACCGCCGCCCGTGCCTCGACCAGCCGCTGCGCGACGTGCTCCGGCAGGTGCCGGGGCAGCATCTCGGCCGCCGTCGGCAGGGACTCCGGGTCCGGCGCGGCCGGCATGTCGTACTGGTGCTCAAGCCCCTCCTCGTACGTCTGGAAGGACGCGGAGAAGTGGAAGATCGGCTGCCCGTGCTGGACGGCGACGACCCGGCGGGTGGTGAAGGATCGGCCGTCGCGGATGCGGTCGACCGTGTAGACGATCGGCGCACCCGGGTCCCCGGCGCGCAGGAAGTACGCGTGCAGGGAGTGGACGAGCCGGTCCTCGGGGACGGTCCGGCCGGCCGCCACCAGCGCCTGGGCGGCCACCTGGCCGCCGAAGACGCGGGGGACGACCGCGGAGCGGGACTGTCCCCGGAAGATGTTCTGCTCGATCTGCTCGAGGTCGAGCAGATCGAGCAGGGCGTCGAGAGCCTCGGGCACTTACAGACCCATCGACTTGGCGATGATCGACTTCATGATCTCGCTGGTGCCGCCGTAGATGCGGTTGACGCGGTTGTCGGCGTACAGACGCGCGATCGGGTACTCGTTCATGTAGCCGTAGCCGCCGTGCAGCTGGAGGCAGCGGTCGATGACGCGGTGCGCGACCTCGGTGCAGAAGAGCTTGGCGCTCGCGGCCTCGGCCGGGGTCAGCTCGCCGGCGTCCAGGGCCTCCAGGGCGCGGTCGGCGACCGCCTCGGCGGCGTCCACCTCGGCCTGGCAGGCGGCCAGCTCGAACTTGGTGTTCTGGAAGTGCGCGACCGGCTTGCCGAAGACGGTGCGCTCCTGCACGTACTGCTGGGCGAAGCGGACGGCGGCCTTGGCCTGCGCGTAGGCGCCGAAGGCGATGCCCCAACGCTCGGAGGCCAGGTTGTGGCCGAGGTAGTAGAAGCCCTTGTTCTCCTCGCCGAGCAGGTCCTCGACCGGCACCTTCACGTCGACGAACGCCAGCTCGGCGGTGTCGGAGGTGCGCAGGCCGAGCTTGTCCAGCTTGCGGCCTATGGAGTAGCCCTCGGACTTGGTGTCCACGGCGAAGAGGGAGATGCCGTGGCGGCGGTCCTCGGCCGTCGGGGCGGCGGTACGGGCGCAGACGATCACGCGGTCGGCGTGGACGCCACCGGTGATGAAGGTCTTGGCGCCGTTGAGGACGTAGTGCGTGCCGTCCTCGGAGAGCTTGGCCGTGGTCTTCATGCCCGCGACGTCGGAGCCGGTGCCCGGCTCGGTCATCGCCAGCGCCCACATCTCGTCACCGGAGACGAAGTTCGGGAGGTAGCGCTTCTTCTGCTCGTCGGTGGCGAGCATCTTGATGTAGGGCAGGGCGAGCAGTACGTGCACGCCGGAGCCGCCGAACTGGACGCCCGCGCGCGCGGTCTCCTCGTAGAGGACGGCCTCGAACTTGTGGGTGTCCAGGCCCGCGCCGCCGAACTCCTCGGGGACGTTGATCCCGAAGATACCCAGCTCGCCGAGCTTGCCGTAGAACTCGCGAGGCGCCTGGCCCGCGGCGAACCACTCGTCGTAGACGGGGACGACCTCGGCCTCGATGAAGGCCCGGATGGTCTCCCGGAACGCCTCGTGGTCCTCGTTGAATACCGTACGGCGCACGAGCCGCCTCCTTCGGAGTCCTGGGTACCTGACGCAGCATGCCTAAGCGCTTGCTCAGTCAAGTTACCCATCGGTTCGCGCCGCTGTCCAGATCTGAACCCCCGGCGTTGCCCATATCACGTCCGGTCAGGACCGAGATGCCTCGCCGCCGACCCAGCGGCCGTTGAGGGTGTCGTACTCGAACACCGGACGTCCCTCGACGCCGCTGGTGCGGAACGGCCGGCCGTCGTCGGTGATCCGGACCGTGCCGGAGCGGCCCTCGCTGCTCCACTCGAGCTCCAGGTACCAACGGCAGTCGCAGCCGGCCGCCCCCGCCGAGACCAGCAGCTCCTCCGGCTCGGCGGCGCTGACCACGTACGGGAAGGAGACCGCAGGGAGCGTCCGGCCTTCCTCCCCGGAGGCGTCGTACCCGTCCACCGCCCGCGCCACCGGCCGCGGCCGGTCCAGGTCCACCTCGAAGCGGCGCGGCGTCACCGCCCCGCCGCACCCGTCGTCCATCCGGTACGCCGCCCACGGCAGCGGCGCGCCCCGCTCCACCACCCGCACGTGCAGCGCCTGGAGCACCACCGCCGCCGCGCCCTTCCCCTGCACCGACACCCGCACCAGCGTCTCCCCGCCGTCCACGGCCCTCTGCGCAGCCGCCCAGCTCCGCGCGTCGGCCGCCTCCGGCGGGGGAGGGGGCGTCCGCTCCACGAGGTAGGTGTGCCCGCACCCGTTCTTCCAGATGTGCGAGGCGACCGTCCACGTCAGCGGCGCCGGTGGTTCGGCGGCCCTCTCCCGGGTCTTCCCGGGCAGGAGTACGGCTCCGAGCGTCACCGTCCCCACGACCGCCAGCGCCCCGCAGACCACGCCCACCCACCCCCACCGGCGCCTCCGCCGCCCGGACGGGAGGCCCGGCACGCGCGCGTGCACGGGTTCCGGCTCGGGCTCGGGCGCCGCCTCCGGGGCCGGCGCGGGCTCCGGGCCGGGCTCGGGCGCCGGCTCCGTGCCGGGTTCCGGTGCCGGAGGGCGGCGGGCAGTGTCCGCGCGGGTCCAGGCCATCTCCAGGGCCCGCCGCTCCTCCTCGTCCGCCCCGCACAGCAGGGCGAGGCGGTCGACCACGGCGAACTCCTCCGGGACGGTCGCGCCGGAGCAATAGCGGTGGAGGGTGGACGCGCTGACGCTCAGGCGCCGGCCCAGCGCCTCGTAACTCCTCCCGTCCCGCGCCTTCAGCGCGCGCACGAGCCGCGCGAACTCCTCGACGGCGGCGTCCTTCGGCATTCCATCCCCCTCGACCCTGTGTCCCACCCTTCACGTCCTTGCACGTCAGCGGGGGTGGAATGGTTCCGGGACGGACGGTGGGCGCGTCACCGTTGCAGGCGGCGGGCGCCGGCCCGACGCTGGTCGAGCACTGACCGAACGACCCGACGGGGGATCCACCACCATGAACAGGCTCCGTACCGCACTCGCCACCGCCGCCGCTGCCGCCCTGGGCCTCGCGGCCCTCGCCACGGCCCCGGCGCAGGCCGCCGCCCAGCCCGCCTTCCTCGCCGCATCCCAGATGCCGCCGTCGTCGACGCCGTGGACCGCCACCCAGGTCTTCACCGGCGTCCCGGAGAACGGCGGCGCCCTCTGCGCCCCGTACAAGATCCCGGCGCAGAACACCCGCTACCGCGAGTTCAACACCGAGCTCGACACCAACGGCGTCCAGATCACCACCGTCGCCCGCACCGAGGCCGACGCCGTGAAGCTGGTCGACACCCTCCGCAAGGCCCTCGCCGGCTGCGGGCCCCTGCTGGAGCGGCAGAACCCGGGCCTGCAGGCCGTCAGCGCCTCCCACGGCAAGGTCGCCGTCGAGGAGGGCGCCTGGGTCTACAGCCTGGACACCGCCGACCCGCAGATCGGCACCACCGACATCCACCTCTTCGCCGTCGGCCGAGACGGCCGCACAGTCACCCTCGTCCGCTGGGGCCAGATGGGCGACCTGGAGGACGCCCCGCTGACCGCCTTCCGCACCACGACGAAGACCGCCGTCAACAAGCTCCACTGACCCGGGCCGGAGCGCCCGGCGCGGCGGTCACCCGGGGGAAATGGCCGCGGCGCCGGGCGGCTGTGGCAACCGGCCGAGGGCGAACCACAGCTCCATCCGTACGTCCGCGTCGTCCAGGTCCATGTCCAGGAGCGTGGCGCAGCGGGCGATGCGCTGGCGGACGGTGTTGCGGTGGATGTCCATGGCGACGGCCGTGCGGTCCCAGTTGCCGTGCAGCGAGAGCCAGGTGCGGAGCGTCTCGGTCAGCGGCACGCCGATCGGCGCGAGCACGCTCCGGGCGTACGCGGCCGCCTCCGCGGGGTCCATCAGCCCGCCGAACCCGGCGGGCCGATGGCGTACGAGCGCCGCGCGGGTCGCCTCCGCCCGTCGCAGCGCCCGCCCGGCCTGAGCGTCGCCGACCGCGAGGTCCCGGGCATCGACGGGGGAGCTGACTCCGAGGGTCCACCCGGGCTGCGCGGTGGCGGGGGAGGAGGCGGGCAGGAGGAGCCGGACCACGCCTTCGTCCGGCCCGCCCGTGTCGAGCAGCGGAGTGCCCAGGGCGGAGGCCAGGGTCGACGCGGCGAACGGGGTGCCGTCGCCGCCCTGGGCATGGACCACCGTCCAGGGGCCCGGGCCCAGGGCGGCCGCGGCGTCGGCCGGGGGAGTGCCGAGCAGCAGGCGGACCAGGGCCGCGTCCCGGGCGGAGACGTCCGCGCCGCGGTGCGGGGCGGTCAGCAGGGAGAGCAGGACGACCGCCACCCCGGCGATCGTGTGGTCCGCGGTCTCCCGCCGCTCGGCCGCCACACCCAGCGCGAGCCCGTCGCCGCCGCCCAGCGCGTAGGCCGCGAGCACCATCCCGCCGCCGTCCCCGCTCGCGGACGCCGGTCCTCCGGGGCGCGGGCCCACCACCTCCGCCAGGTGCCGCAGCGCCGTCTCCGCCTCCGAGTCGATCGCCCGGCCCGCCGCCGCGTACACCGTGCCGTCCGCCGCGTACAGCACCGCCCGCCCGCCGAGCCGGGACGCCAGCGCGCCGAGGACCGCCGGGACCGGCGCCGGCCGGGCGGCCGCCGTGGCCAGCGACTGCTGCGCCTCGGTCACCCGGCGCAGCTCGCGGAGGCGGGCCTCCGCCATCAGCCGCCACACCGCCCGGGCCACCGCCGTGAACGGCGTCTGCGGGGGCACTTCGAGCAGCGGCAGCCCATGGCGCTCGCAGGCCGCGACGAGCTCCGCCGGGACCGTGTCGTACACCGGCGCGACCCCGAAGCCGAGCGCCGCGGCGCCCGCCTCCACCATCCGCTCGACGTAGCGCGCCGGATCGGCGAGCTGCACGCCCGCCGTCATCAGCAGCTCACCGCCGAGCAGATACGGATACGGGTCGGCCATCTCGGAGGTGTGCACCCAGTGGATGGCCGTGTCCTCGGGTCCGGCCAGCAGTCGCAGGCCGAGATCCTGGCGGCCGAGCAGTGCGGCCAGTGAGACCGGTGGGGCGGGCGGGGCCGGTGGTGTGGGCGTGGGCTCCTGTGCGGACATGCGTGTGGACCCTTCGTACATCCCGCCTGTGAACAGTGGATGAAACGTACACTTCATCGTCGCTTTCCGGCCACCTACTGTCGTCCCATCCAGCGGCCGCGGGTACGGGCGGATGTCCCCGCGATCAGTCACTGGAGTCACTCCACCCGCACGACACGCCACCGAAGTGAACGAGGGAGGGCCCCATGGCCGTCGACTACACAGTGATCGTCCTGTACTTGGCCGGGATGCTCGCGATGGGCTGGTGGGGTATGCGCCGCGCCAAGTCCAAGAGCGAGTTCCTGGTCGCCGGCCGTCGCCTCGGGCCCTGGATGTACTCCGGGACCATGGCCGCCATCGTCCTCGGCGGCGCCTCCACCATCGGCGGCGTGGGCCTCGGCTACAAGTACGGTCTCTCCGGCGCCTGGATGGTCTTCACCATCGGCCTCGGCCTGCTGGCCCTCTCGGTCTTCTTCTCCGCCCGCATCGCGCGGCTGAAGGTCTACACCGTCTCCGAGATGCTCGACCTGCGCTACGGCGGCAAGGCCGGCGTCATCTCGGGCGTGGTCATGTGGGCGTACACGCTGATGCTCGCCGTCACCTCGACCATCGCGTACGCCACGATCTTCGACGTCCTCTTCGACCTGCCCCGCACGGTCGCGATCGTCCTCGGCGGCGCCATCGTCGTCGCGTACTCGACACTCGGCGGCATGTGGTCCATCACCCTCACCGACATGGTGCAGTTCGTGGTGAAGACCATCGGCGTGCTGATCCTGCTGCTGCCCATCGCCGTGATCAAGGCCGGCGGCTTCGCCGAGATGAAGGCCCAGCTGCCCACCGAGTACTTCGCCCCGCTCGGCATCGGCGGCGAGACGATCTTCACCTACGTGCTGATCTACACCTTCGGCATGCTCATCGGCCAGGACATCTGGCAGCGGGTCTTCACCGCCCGGACCGACAAGGTCGCCAAGTGGGGCGGCACCGTCGCCGGTACGTACTGCCTCGTCTACGCCCTCGCCGGTGCCGTCATCGGCACCGCGGCCAAGGTGCTCTACCCGAACCTGCCCAGCGCCGACGACGCCTTCGCGACCATCGTCAAGGACGAGCTGCCCATGGGTGTCCGGGGTCTGGTCCTCGCCGCCGCGCTGGCCGCCGTCATGTCGACCTCCTCCGGCGCGCTGATCGCCTGCGCCACCGTCGCCAACAACGACATCTGGTCCAAGTTGCGCGGGCTGACCACCGGAGGCGGCGGCGAGGACCACGACGAGGTGAAGGGCAACCGCCTCTTCATCCTCCTCATGGGCATCGCCACCATCTGCATCGCCATCGCCCTGAACGACGTCGTGCAGGCCCTGACCGTCGCCTACAACCTGCTGGTCGGCGGGCTGCTCGTGCCGATCCTCGGCGGCCTCCTGTGGCGCCGAGGCACCGTGCAGGGAGCCCTGGCCGCGGTCACCGTCGGCGGCCTGTCCGTGATTGGCCTGATGTGGGCTTACGGAATCTTGGCAAATGAGCCTGTTTACTATGGTTTGTTGGCCTCGCTCGCCGCTTATGTGATCGTTTCCCTGGCGACCCGCCCGACGGACGCCGCCGTGCTCGCGAACTGGCGTGCCCGGCTGGCAGGCCAGGACGCGGCCGACGCCGACGCCGACGCGACACCCGAGACCGTGCCGGCCGCCGCGACCGGCTGACCGCACCGCAGACTCCCGGCCGGGGCCCCGAGACCCGAGGCCCCCGACCGGACACCACCGACACACCCCAGGAGGACCCGACCATGAGCAGCGACCAGAACGCCTTCCGCGGCCCGACCGACTCGTCCCGCATCCCGCGGTACGCCGGTCCCGCGACGTTCGCCCGGCTGCCGCGACTCGACGAGGTCGGCACCACCGACATCGCCGTGGTCGGCGTCCCCTTCGACAGCGGTGTCTCCTACCGCCCCGGCGCCCGCTTCGGCGGCAACGCCATCCGCGAGGCCTCCCGCCTCCTGCGCCCGTACAACCCGGCACAGGACGCCTCGCCGTTCGCCCTGGCCCAGGTCGCCGACGCCGGTGACATCGCCGCCAACCCGTTCAACATCAACGAGGCCGTCGAGACGATCGAGGCCGCGGCCGACGACCTGCTCGGCACCGGCGCCCGGATGATGACCCTCGGTGGCGACCACACCATCGCCCTGCCGCTGCTGCGCTCCGTCGCCAAGAAGCACGGCCCCGTCGCCCTGCTTCACTTCGACGCGCACCTCGACACCTGGGACACCTACTTCGGCGCCGAGTACACCCACGGCACCCCGTTCCGCCGCGCCGTCGAGGAGGGCATCCTCGACACCGAGGCCCTCTCCCACGTCGGTACGCGCGGCCCGCTGTACGGCAAGCAGGACCTCACCGACGACGAGAAGATGGGCTTCGGCATCGTCACCTCGTCGGACATCTACCGTCGCGGCGCCGACGAGGTCGCCGACCAGCTGCGCCAGCGCATCGGCAACCGCCCGCTGTACATCTCCATCGACATCGACTGCCTCGACCCGGCCCACGCGCCCGGCACCGGCACCCCGGAGGCGGGCGGCATGACCTCCCGCGAGCTCCTGGAGATCCTGCGCGGCCTGTCCTCCTGCAACCTGGTCTCCGCCGATGTCGTCGAGGTCGCCCCGGCCTACGACCACGCCGAGATCACCGCGGTCGCCGCCTCGCACACGGCGTACGAACTGACGACGATCATGTCGCGCCAGATCGCGGAGAGCCGCGCGGCGCAGTAGCGCGAGCCGCTCGCCCGACCTGGCCCGCCCCGGCCGGGCGAGCGCTGAAGGCCGGGCACCTCGGGGCCGTCCCCCCCCGGGTGACCCTCCGTCGGCCGACCGCCCTCCGGTGCAGCTGCTGCCGTGCGGTCGGGTGGCTACCCGGGGCCGTCCCCTCCGGTGGCCGGTGACGCGTGGCCGCCAGGAGCCGGCCCCGAACCCGGTGGTCCGGGGGCGCCCCCGGGCGTCTCGGCCCGTGGCGTCGCCCGGTGGCGTCGGCGGGGACCCGGCGCCGCCCCGGGCCGCCCTCGGGCCGTAACGTCGACACCGGGGTCGTGCCCGCCGCCGACGGGCCGCGCCGCCCGGACCGGCCGGGCCCACCCGCGACACCGGGCCGAGCGTCATCCGCCCTCACCCGCACCACCCGCCGTACCCGACCGACCACGCCACCCTGGGGAACGTCCATGACCCACGACCACGACCTGGTACTCCGCCCCACGGAGGCGCAGATCACCGCCGCGCTCAACCCGCCCGCCGGGCGGAACGGCGGGGACCTCGTCGTCGAGACACTCTCCGGTCTCGGTGCGACCACCGTCTTCGGCCTGCCGGGCCAGCACGCCCTCGGCATGTTCGACGCGCTGCGCCGCTCCTCCCTCACGTACGTCGGACTGCGCGTCGAGAACAACGCGGGCTTCGCCGCCGACGCGTACGGCCGGATGACCGGCGAGGCGGCCCCGCTGCTGCTCTCCACCGGCCCCGGCGCGCTCATGTCGCTCGCCGCGCTCCAGGAGGCGGCGGCCGCCTCCGCGCCCGTCCTCGCGATCGGCAGCCAGATCCCGGTGGCCGGACTCGGCGGCGGTCGGCACGGCTACCTCCACGAGCTGCGCGACCAGCAGGCGTCCTTCCGCGACATCGTGAAGTCGGTGCACACCGTCCGTACGCAGTCCCAGATCCCGTCCGCGATCGCCGCGGCCTGGGAGTCGGCGCTGACCGCGCCGCACGGGCCGGTCTGGGTCGAGATCCCGCAGGACGTCCTCCTCGCGGAGACCTCCCTGCCCGTGGTCACGGCGATGGACGCGACGCCCGAGGAGGTCGTCCCGCGCCCCGAGCTGACGGCGGTGGCGGCGCATCTCCTCGCCAACGCCGAGCGGCCCGCGATCATCGCGGGCGGCGGTGTCGTCCGCTCCGACGCCTCCGGCAAGCTGCGCGCGCTCGCCGAGCGGATCGACGCGCCCGTGGTCACCACCTTCGGCGGCAAGGGCGCCTTCCCCTGGGAGCACCCGCTCTCGCTGCAGTCCTGGCTGGAGGACCGCCACACCACCGACTTCCTGGAGGACGCCGACGTCCTGCTGGTCGTCGGCTCCGGCCTCGGGGAGCTGTCCTCGAACTACCACACGTTCGCCCCGCGCGGCCGGGTGATCCAGATCGAGGCGGACGCGGGCAAGCTGGAGTCGAACCACCCGGCGCTGGGTATCCACGCGGACGCCCGTCTGGCGCTCTCCGCGCTCCTGGAGACGGTGGAGGTCCGCGAGGACGCCGACGCCCCCGAGCGGGTCAAGGCGGTCCTCAGCAAGGTCCGTGACCGGATCGCGGCCCAGGACCTGGGCCTGGAGCAGCGGATCGTGGCCTCGGTCCGCGAGGCCCTGCCGGACACGGCGGCGAGCTTCTGGGACATGACGATCCTCGCCTACTGGGCCTGGTCCGCCTTCGACGCCCGCCACCCCAACACGATGCACTCCGCCCAGGGTGCCGGCGGCCTCGGCTACGGCTTCCCCGCCGCCCTCGGCGCGGCGGCGGCCGACCCGACCCGCCCGGTCCTCGCGGTCTCCGGCGACGGCGGCGCGATGTACTCGATCGCGGAGCTGGCGACGGCGAAGCAGTACGGCTTCGACGTCACCTGGCTGATCGTCGACGACGGCGGCTACGGGATCCTGCGCGAGTACATGACGGACGCGTTCGGCGAGGCCACGGGCACGGAACTGGCCCGCCCGGACTTCGTCGCCCTCGCGGAGTCCTTCGGCGTCCCGGCGTCCCGCACGACCCCCGAGACCCTGACGGCCGACCTCGCGAAGGCCCTGGCCACCCCCGGTCCGTCGGTCGTGGTCCTCCCGGCCCTGCTGCGGATGTTCGAGCCGACGCACCTCTGACCGGCCCGGTCCCCCGAGGGCCCGCCGCACGGGGCCGATCTCGGAGGTGTCGCACCCGAGGATCTCGGCCACGTCCGCGAGGATCCGTTCGGACGACAGTGTCTGGTTCACCGGTTGGCTCCTGTTGGTGTG
>NZ_JBHJTL010000122.1:0-21363 GCF_042264065.1 Streptomyces sp. NPDC056222
CTCCCTGGCGTCGGCACAGGGGCATGCCACGCGGAGATCCCAGGGGGTGACCTTGCAACGACCCCGCAACGCCCCCGCACGGACGAGCACTCGGCAGAGCGCACATTGGCGCCCGCGCGGCGCCGACGTCCCGTAGCGCTGACGCGCACCGGCCCGGGGCCGTGGTGGGCCGACCCGCCCGCTCCCGAAGGCCGTCCAGGAAGGTGGACGACAGCGCAGCACGGTAAGGCCGCCGAGGCCGGCAACCACCTCGGTGGGCCGACCGCAACCGGTCGGCGCGCGGGGGCGATTCCCGACCCCCGCCGGCTCGCGACCGGGGCCGATTCCCGGCCCCGCGCCGCCGCCTCCAATACCGCTCTTTACCGGCCACGCGCAAGACATGGACCGGGAAATCCTTGCCGACGCATTAGACTGGCGGGCTGTTTGGCGCCGGAACGGAACAACCTGGGCAGACCCGGGCTCCCCCGGCGACCCGGACGTTGCCGGGTACGAGACGCGAGGTCCGATGGCAGCCACACCTGAGCGCGGTGAGATCACTCTGCTCGACGACGGGGACGCCTGGGAGGAGTCCGGCAAGTCCGCCCGGTTCTCGGCCGGTCCCGCGGCCCCGGTGCGCACCCTCGTCGACATCTTCGAGGCATCCGTACGGGCCCACCCCGACGAACTCGCCCTGGACGACGGTGCCACCCGGCTGACGTACCGGGCGCTGGCCGCGGAGGTCGAGCGTCGTCGGCGTGGACTGGCGGCCGCCGGAGTCGGGCTCGGCGACCGGGTCGGCGTCCGCGTGCCCTCCGGGACCAACGAGCTGTACGTGTCCATCCTCGCCGTACTCGCCGCGGGCGCCGCCTATGTGCCGGTCGATGCCGAGGATCCGGACGAGCGGGCCGAGTTGGTCTTCGGCGAGGCCGGCGTGCGCGCCGTCCTCGGCGCCGCGCAGCGCGTCGACGTCACCGGGCGCACGGGGGACCGCGCCCCGGCCACCCGGCCCGGCCCCGAGCACGACGCGTGGATCATTTTCACCTCCGGGTCCACGGGCAGGCCCAAGGGCGTCGCCGTCAGCCACCGCAGCGCCGCCGCGTTCGTGGACGCCGAGGCCGCACTCTTCCTCGTCGAGGAGCCGATCGGCCCCGGCGACCGGGTCATGGCAGGACTCTCCGTCGCGTTCGACGCCTCCTGCGAGGAGATGTGGCTGGCCTGGCGCTACGGCGCCTGCCTCGTGCCCGTCCCCCGGTCCCAGGTGCGCAGCGGCGCCGACCTCGGCCCCTGGCTGGTGGAGCAGGAGATCACCGTGGTCTCCACCGTGCCGACCCTCGCCGCGCTCTGGGAGCCGGAGGCACTCGACGAGGTCCGGCTGCTGATCTTCGGCGGCGAGGCCTGTCCGCCCGAGCTGACCCAGCGTCTGGTCACCGAGGGCCGCGAGGTCTGGAACACGTACGGCCCCACCGAAGCCACCGTCGTCGCCTGTGCCTCCCTCCTGACCGGTGAGGAGCCCATCCGGATCGGTCTCCCGCTGAACGGCTGGGAACTGGCCGTGGTCGACGAGTCCGGCGAGCCGGTGCCGATGGGCGGCAGCGGCCAGTTGGTGATCGGCGGCGTCGGACTCGCCCGCTACCTCGATCCCGAGAAGGACGCCGAGAAGTACGCCCCGCTGGAATCCCTCGGCTGGGAACGCGCCTACCGCAGCGGCGACCTCGTCCGCGCCGAGCCGGAGGGTCTGGTCTTCCTCGGCCGCGGCGACGAGCAGATCAAGCTGGGCGGCCGCCGCATCGAGCTGGGCGAGGTGGACGCCGCGCTGCAGGCCCTGCCCTGCGTCGCCGGCGCGGCCGCCGCCGTCCGCACCGCGCGCGGCGGCAACCAGCTGCTCGTGGGCTACCTCGTCACCCAGGACGGCTGGGACCACGCGGCGGCGGTCGAGCGGCTGCGCGCCGAACTCCCCGCCGCCCTCGTGCCGCTGCTCGCGCCGGTCGACGAACTACCCACCCGTACCTCCGGCAAGGTGGACCGGGACGCGCTGCCCTGGCCTCTGCCCGAGCTGGAGAGCACCGGTCCCGCCGAGCAGCTGTACGGCACCGAGGCATGGCTCGCCGAGCAGTGGAGCGAGGCCCTCGGGGTGACCGTCACCAGCGCCACCGACGACTTCTTCGCGATCGGCGGCAGCAGCCTCGCCGCCGCGCAGCTCACCACCCGGCTGCGCACGCGCTATCCGAGCGCTGCCGTCGTCGACATCTATCAGCAGCCGACCCTGCGCAAGCTGGCCCGGCACCTGGAGAAGTCCGTCCAGGACGACAGCGCCGCCCGCACCGTGGCACCGGTTCCGTTCCGGTCCGGGCTCGCACAGACCGTTCTGCTGCTCCCGCTCTTCACCGTGGTCGGGCTGCGCTGGACGGTGGCGCTCCTCGCCCTGGGCAACGTACTGCACCGGTTCGGGCCCTACCCGTGGGCGCCGACCGCCTCGTGGTGGCTCGTCGCGGCCGGCGCGGTGCTGCTCTTCAGCCCGCCCGGCCGGCTCGCGATCGCGGCGGGCGGCGCACGGCTGCTGCTGCGCCGGGTGAAGGCGGGACGCCATCCGCGCGGCGGAAGCGTCCATCTGCGGCTGTGGACGGCCGAGCGTCTTGCCGAGTGCGTCGGCGCGACCTCGCTCACCGGTTCCTGGCTGGAGCGGTACGCACGGGCTCTCGGCGCCAAGGTCGGCCCCGACGTGGACCTCCACTCGCTGCCGCCGGTCACAGGCATGCTCAAGCTCGGGCGCGGCTGCGCCGTGGAGTCCGAGGTGGACCTCTCCGGCTACTGGCTGGACGGCGACCGGCTGGAGATCGGCCCGGTCAAGGTCGGGGCGGGCGCGGTGGTCGGCACCCGCAGCCTGCTGTTCCCCGGAGCGCGGGTCGGCAAGCGGGCCGAGGTGGCTCCCGGCTCCGCCGTGGCCGGACAGATCCCGACCGGACAGCGCTGGGCCGGAGCGCCCGCGGGCAAGCTCGGCAGGGCCAAGCGGAACTGGCCCAACGAGCGGCCGGCACGCACGGTCCGCTGGCGCGCCATATATGGTGCGACCGGCTTCTTCCTCTCGGCTCTGCCCGTGCTCGCCGCCCTGCCGGCCCTGTTGGTCGTGAGCCGCTTCGTGCCCGCCGGCGCCGGGCTCGCCGAGGCCTTGCCGGGAGCGCTGCTCGCCGTGGTGCCCGGGGCGCTCGCCTACGGGTTCGCGTACGCGTCGCTGGTGCTGGCCTCGGTACGGCTGCTCAGCCTCGGGCTGCGCACCGGAAGCCATCCGACGCACAGCCGGGTCGCCTGGCAGGCGTGGACCGTCACCCAGCTGATGGACCTGGCGCGGGAGACGCTCTTCCCCCTCTACGCCGGGCTGATCACTCCGGTCTGGCTGCGGCTGCTCGGGATGAAGGTCGGCCGGGGCGCGGAGGTGTCGACGGTGCTCGCTCTGCCGAGCCTGACCACCGTCGGCGAGGGCGCGTTCCTCGCCGACGACACCCTGACCGCGCCCTACGAACTGGGCGGTGGCTGGGTGCGGATCGGGCATTCGGAGATCGGTCGCCGGGCGTTCCTCGGCAACTCCGGCATGACCGCGCCGGGCCGCACGGTGCCGGACGACGGCCTGGTCGGGGTGTTGTCCGCGACGCCGAAGAAGGCCAAGAAGGGCAGTTCGTACCTGGGTCTGCCCCCGGTCAAGCTGCCGCGGTCCGCAGCCGATTCCGACCGGAGCAGGACGTACGACCCGCCGGCGCGTCTGCTGTGGGCGCGTGGTCTGGTGGAGCTGTGCCGGCTCGTTCCGGTGTTCTGTTCGGCCGCCCTGGCGGTCCTGACCGTGGCGGCGCTCTGCGCGCTGGCCGCGACGGACGGTCTGGGGATCCGGGGCACCGCGCTGCTGTCCGGGGCGGTGCTCCTCGCCGCCGGTGCGGCCGCGTGCCTGGTCTCTGTGGCCGCCAAGTGGCTGCTGGTGGGCCGGCACCGGACGGGCGAGCACCCGCTCTGGTCCGGCTTCGTGTGGCGCAACGAACTGGCCGACACCTTCGTCGAGGTGCTCGCCGTGCCGTGGCTGATCGGATCGGTGCCGGGGACGCCGCTCCTCGCCCTGTGGCTGCGCGGGCTCGGGGCACGGATCGGCCGGGGCGTGTGGTGCGAGAGCTACTGGCTGCCCGAGACGGACCTGGTCGTGCTGGGCGACGCGGTCAGCGTGAACCGCGGCTGTGTGTTGCAGACGCACCTCTTCCACGACCGGATCTTGAGGACGGATACTGTGGTCCTCCGCGAGGGCGCCACCCTGGGCCCGGGCGGAATCGTCCTGCCCGGCAGTACGGTCGGGGCCCGCAGCACGCTGGGTCCGGCCTCTCTCGTGATGGCCGGGGAATCGGTCCCCGACGACACCCGCTGGCTGGGCAATCCGATCGAGGCGTGGCGGGCCTGAACGGTCGGCACGAGCACAGCACAGGGCAGGGAGCGGGAGCGGCAGTGAGCGGCGAGCGGACAACGGCATCGGACCCGTACTTTCCGGACCACGGCGACTCCCGGTACCGCGTGCATCGGTACGAACTCGCTCTGGAGTACCGTCCCGGCCCCAACCGGCTGGCCGGGACGGCGCGGCTCAGCGCGATCGCCGGGCGGGCACCGCTCACCGAGTTCCACCTCAACCTCGCCGAGTTCAAGGTCGGCCGGATCCTCGTGGACGGCCGGGCGCCGCACTACGCCCACCGCGGCGGCAAGCTCCGCGTCCGGCCGGCCAAGCCGCTGCCCGCGGGTGCCGCCTTCACGGTGGAGGTGCACTACGCGGGCAACCCCAAGCCGGTCCGCAGCCCCTGGGGCGGACTCGGCTGGGAAGAGCTGACGGACGGCGCGCTGGTGGCCAGCCAGCCCGTCGGCGCCCCCTCCTGGTACCCCTGCAACGACCGGCCCGCCGACAAGGCCTCGTACCAGATCTCGGTCAACACCCCTTCCGCGTACACCGTGGTGGCGGGCGGCCGGCTGCTCACCCGTACGACCAAGGCCAGCACGACCACCTGGGTGTACGAACAGTCCGCTCCCACCTCCAGCTATCTGGTCGGACTCTCCATCGGCATGCACCAGACGGTGCTGCTCGGGGACCCCGGGCTCGGTGGTGTGCCGCAGAGCGCCCATGTGCCGGCGCATCTCCTGCCCCGCTTCTCCCGAGACTTCGCCCGGCAGCCCGCCATGATGCAGCTGTTCGAGGAACTCTTCGGCGCCTATCCGTTCGGCGAGTACGTGGTGGTCGTCGCCGACGAGGAACTGGACGTCCCGGTCGAGGCCCAGGGTCTCTCCCTCTTCGGCACCAACCATGTCGACGGCGCGCGCGGTTCGGAGCGCCTCGTCGCCCACGAGCTCGCGCATCAGTGGTTCGGCAACAGCGTGACCATCGCCGACTGGCGGCACATCTGGCTGAACGAGGGCCTGGCCAAGTACGCCGAGTGGCTCTGGTCGGAGCGCTCCGGCGGCCGTACCGCGCAGGAGTTGGCGGCCGCCGCGCACCGGATGCTGGCCGGGCAGCCGCAGGACCTGAAGCTCGCCGATCCCGGTCGCAAGCTGATGTTCGACGACCGCCTGTACGAGCGCGGTGGTCTCACCGTGCACGCGGTCCGCTGCGCCCTGGGCGACGGCGCCTTCTTCCGCATGCTGCGCGACTGGGCCACCCTGCATCGCCACGGCGTGGTGACCACCGCGGGCTTCACCGCCCATGTGACCCGCTACGCGGACGAGCCGGTGGACGAACTGCTCACGGCCTGGCTGTATCAGCCGTCCCTCCCGCCCCTGCCCTCGCCCCACGGCTCCGCGTCGATACCGCAGCGACCCGCGTACCCGCCCACGAACGGCGGGGCCGCGGGCAGGGCTTCCGCGTAGCGCCCGGACGGACGGGTGGGTCGTCGGATCCGCGCGCCCGCCCGTTCGCCCTGCCGCCTCACGAGGGCGAGACGACAATTTCGCGCTTGAGGATCTTCCCCGTGGGGCTCTTGGGAAGTTCGGCCAGGAAGGTGACGATCCGCGGTTACTTGTACGCCGCCATCCGTTCCTTGACGTACTCACGGATCTCCTCGGCCGTCACATCGGCGCCCTCGCGGGGGACGATGACCGCCGCGACCTCCTCGCCGTGCACGTCGTGCGGCACGCCGACCACCGCGACCTCGGCCACGGCGGGGTGCTCGTACAGGACCTCCTCGATCTCACGCGGGTATACGTTGTAGCCGCCCCGGATGATCAAGTCCTTCTTGCGGTCGACGACGAAGTAGAACCCTTCCTCGTCGACGCGGGCCAGATCGCCGGTGTGGAACCATCCGCCGCGCACTGCCTCCGCGGTCGCCTCCGGGCGGTTGACGTAGCCCTTCATCACGTTCTCGCCGCGGATCGCGATCTCGCCGATCTCGCCCGGGCCCACCGCGGAGCCGTCCTCCGCGACGAGCTTCATCTCGACTCCCCGGATCGGGATCCCGATGGAGCCGGCCTTGCGCGGACGGTCCGGGTGGTTGAAGGCGGCCACCGGTGACGTCTCGGACAGCCCGTATCCCTCCAGCACCGGGGCCCCGAAGCGCTGCTCGAATCCGTGCAGCACCTCGACGGGAATCGCGGCACCTCCCGAGACGGCGAGGCGCAGCCGCGAGGTGTCGAAGCCGTCGGGGAGTTGGGCGTGGAGCAGCGCCGAGTACATCGTCGGCACGCCGAGGAACACGGTGACCCCGTCCCGGCGCATGACCTCCAGCGCCCGCTGGGGATCGAAGCGGGACAGCAGGGTCAACGTCGCCCCCGCGGCGACGGAGGTGTTGAGCCCACAGGTCTGCCCGAAGGCGTGGAACAGCGGCAGAGCGCCGAACAGCACGTCGTCCGGGCCGACCCGCAACAGCGTCTCGGCGGTGGTGGCCGTGTTCGAGACCAGGTTGCCGTGGGTCAGCTCCGCTCCCTTGGGTGTGCCGGTGGTGCCCGAGGTGTAGAGGATCAGCGCAGGGTCCCCCTTCGCCCGGTCGACGATGCCGGGGAGCGGTTCGGCAGCGGTGAGCAGATCGTGGAAGGCCGCGGGCTCCGTCGCGAGGCAGTCGGCTCCCACTTCGACAGCGGCCTTCGCGACCTCCTCCGCGAACTGTGGGGACGTCACCGTGATCCGGGCCCCGGAGTCGCGCAGGACGTACGCCACCTCGCGGGCCTTGAGAAGGGGGTTCATCGGGACGACCACTCCCCCGGCCCGCAGGATCCCGTAGTAGACGACGGGGAACAGCGGCACGTTCGGCATGGTCATGGCCACGCGGTCACCCGACCGCACGCCGCGGTCGCGCAGCACCGTGGCGAACCTGGCGCTCGCGTCGTCCAGTTCGCCGTAGGTCAGGGCGGTGTCGTCGTGGCGCACGGCGACCTGATCGCGACGGGCAGCCGCGGAGTTCACCAGAAACGCGGCGAGGTTGGTCATGCCGGCAGTCTCCTTCTGTTCGTCTCGGCCGTCGGCACGGTGCGGGCGACGGTCATGTCCACTGATATCCGATGTGCCGGCTACGCACTCGCCGCCTTGTGCCGTTCGCCGGGGTGGTGTGGCAGAGATGCTAGGGCGGGCACGCTCCCGATGCTTGACGTCAGGGGACGAGAAACTTAACTTCTGGGGACCAGAACCCAGGAGCATGGTCATGAGGCCCCTTGTCCGTACGGCAGCGCTGAACGGCTACGTCGAGCTGAGCCGCTCCCTCGGCATCGATCCGCGTGCGCTGATGAAGCAGGTGGGTCTGGACACGGCGGACCTCGCCGTCCAGGACCGGTGGATCTCCGGCCCGGCCGCCGTCCGCCTCCTGGAACTCTCCGCGGCCGCCTCGCACCACGACGACTTCGGCCTGCGCATGGCCGAGCTGCGCCGCTTCTCCAATCTCGGCCCCATCAGCCTGGTCGTCCGCGAGGAGCCCGACGTCCGCAGTGCGCTGGGAACGCTGCTGCGCCACGAGCACATGTACAACGAGCTCCTGCACACTCGACTGTCCGAGCGGAACGGCCTGGCCACCGTCAAGGTGGACCTCCGGCTCGGCGAGACGGCGCCGGCCCGTCAGGCCACCGAACTGGTGGTGGGTGCCTTCACGCGCATCCTGCGGGGATTCCTCGACACGCGGTGGCAGTCGGTCTCGGTGTGGTTCGCCCACAGCGCGCCCGCGGACTCCGCCAAGCACCGCCGTATGTTCGGCACCGGGCTCGAGTTCGACCGCGAGTTCACCGGCATCGTCTTCTACGCCGACGACCTCGACGCCCCCAACGCCATGGCGGACCCGCAGCTGCGGCACTACGCCCGGCAGTACTTCGACGCCATCGGCGCCACGCCCAGGGACACCTCGGTGGCGGACCGGGTGCGCGAGCTCATCGAGGCACTGCTGCCCACCGGCCGATGCTCCATCGAGCAGGTCGCCCGCAGCCTCGGCGTCGACCGACGCACCGTCCACCGGCATCTCACCCACTCGGGAGAGACGTTCTCGTCGCTGCTCAACGCCACCCGGGCGCGGCTCGCGGAACAGTTCGTGGCCAGTCCACGCCGTTCACTGACCGAGATCTCGGACCTCCTGGGCTTCTCGTCCCTGAGCGCGTTCTCCCGCTGGTTCCACCAGCAGTTCGGGTGCAGCCCGAGGGAATGGCGCAAGGAGAACGGACGGAAGCAGGACCCGGGGCGCGGCTGACACCCGTGACACGGAGCACGAACGACGCACCGATCACGGCTGTCCCCAAATGACAAGTCGCCCGTCACCGTAGGTCAAGCAGTCGTGCTCACCCGGCCCTACCTTGGCTGCACCGCCGACAGTGGTCGGCTGCCTGAGGCGAACCGGGCCGTTCCCCCACAGCTCGTTCCGCTCCGGGAAAGCCGATCGCGCCCCGGGCCGTGCGCCCGACGTTCTCCCCACCACCCGCGCCCGCGCATTCCCTGCCGTCCCTTGGCTCCGACTCGGCAGCCGCAGACGGCCACGACGGGTGATCATCCGTACGCGAAGGAGAAGCATCATGCATTTCCACGACGACTCGCTCTTCCCCGAGAACCAGGAGAAGCTCGTCATCCAGGCGGCCCCGTACGGGCCCGAATGGCTGCCCGGCGACGCCGATGACCTGCCCCTGACCATGGACGAGCACGTCCAGGCGGCCGTCGACTGCTACAACGCCGGGGCCACGGTGCTCCACATCCACGTTCGCGAGCTCGACGGCAAGGGCTCCAAGCGGATGTCCAAGTTCAACGAGCTGATGGGCCGGTTGCGCGAGGCGGTCCCGGACATGGTCCTGCAGATCGGAGGCTCGATCTCCTTCGCCCCCGAGGGCGAGGGCGGCGACGCCAAGTGGCTCTCCTACGACACCCGGCACCTCCTGGCCGATGTCACTCCGGCGCCGGACCAGGTGACCATCGCGATCAACACCAGCCAGATGAACATCGTCGAGATCATGACCGACGACGATCTTGAGGGCACCTCGATCGCGAAGCCGGAGTACTACCGGGCCTACCGGGACATGGTCGTCGAGGCAGGTCCCGAGTTCTACCTGGAACACCTCGAGCGCCTGCGCGCGAGCGGCATGCAGCCGCACTTCCAACTCGCCACCATGGCCCAGCTGGAGACCGTCGAGCGGCTCGTCCGCGCCGGCGTCCACACAGGCCCCCTGGTCCTCAACTACGTCGCGATCGGCGGCGGTTTCGCCGGGCGGCACCCCTCCGACCTGATCGAGTTCATCCGCCGCGTGCCGGACGGGGCGGTCCTCACCATCGAGAGCTCCATGCGCGCCGTGGCACCGATGAACGCGATCGCCATCGCCCTCGGCGTGCACGTCCGGGTGGGCAACGAGGACAACCTCTGGCGGCGCAAGGGGGAGCGGATGTCCTCCGTCGAGCAGGTCGAGCAGATGGTCCGGATCGCGAACGCCCTGGGACGGGACATCGCGACCGGCACCGAGGCCAAGAGGATCTACAAGATCGGCGAGTACTACGCCGATGCCGACGAGACCATCGACCGCCTCGGCATGGTCCCGAACCGCCGGCCCGGGCAGCGCGGCTTCATGCTCCGTGACCTCGAGCGCTGATCCGTCCGCCCGCCCCATTCGCAAGCCCGCACGCACGAGTGATCGGAGCAACCCCGTGGCCCACGCCGTCCGCTTCCACGAAACCGGTGGACCCGATGTCCTGACATGGGAGCAGGTCGCCGTCGGCGACCCCGGTCCGGGCGAGGTGCGCATCCGGCACGTCGCCGTCGGTCTCAACTTCGCCGACACGTACTTCCGTACGGGTCTCTACCCGGTCCGGCTGCCCGACGGCATCGGCGTCGAGGGCTCAGGGGTGGTCGAGGCCGTCGGCGAGGGCGTCACCCACGTCGCCGAAGGTGATCGTGTCACCTACACCGGCAGCCCGCTGGGGGCGTACAGCACGGAGCGGGTCATGCCCGCCTCGCATCTGATCAAGCTGCCGGACGAGATCGGCTTCGAGACCGCCGCGGCCATGACCATGCGCGGCCTGACCTCGGCGTACCTGCTCCGCCGGATCCACCCGCTGCGGGCCGGTGACACCGTGCTGCTCCACGCGGCGGCGGGCGGCGTAGGTCTGATCGTCAGTCAGTGGGCGAAGCTCCTCGGTGTCACCGTGATCGGAACGGTGTCCAGCGAGGAGAAGGCGGAGATCGCCCGCGCACACGGCTGTACGCACGTCATCCAGTACCGGCGCGAGAACGTGGCCGACCGGGTGCGCGAGCTGACCGACGGCGCCGGAGTGCCGGTCGTCCTCGACAGCGTCGGCAAGGACACCTTCGCCGGCTCGCTGGCGTCGCTGTCGCGTCGTGGACTGCTCGTCTGCTTCGGTACGGCCTCCGGTCCGGTGCCACCGATCGATGCCATGCAACTCGCCATGAAGGGTTCGCTCTTCGTCACCCGTCCGGCGCTGGCCGACTACATCGCCGAGCCCTCGGAGCGGGACGCCCTGGCGGGTGAACTGTTCGGTCACGTCGCCTCCGGACGCATCACGATCGAGATCAATCAGCGCTACTCCCTCGAGGACTCCGCACAGGCACATCGCGATCTGGAAGCCGGACGGACCACGGGGTCCTCCGTCTTCGTCCTCTGAGGCCGCCCCACACCACCCCAGGAGTGAGCATCATGCCCAAGACCATCCGACCGAAGGAACACACCCCTGCCCTGGTGCGCCCGGACGTGCTCCGCACCTCTGTCACCGTCGAGCCGCTGACCTGCACCATCGGCGCCGAGCTCGCCGGTGTGAGCCTCGCCGACGCAGCTCGCGACGACGACCTCTTCGCCGAGATCAGGAGCCTGCTTCTGCGGTACAAGGTGCTGTTCCTGCGCGACCAGGACATCACTCGCGCCGACCACGTCGCCTTCGCCGAACGCTTCGGGCCGCTGGAGGAGCACCCGGTGGCGGGCAGCGACCCGGACCACCCGGGCCTGGTCCGTATCTACAAGGACCTGGACAGCGCGCCCGAGCACTACGAGAACGCTCTCCACACCGACGGCACCTGGCGCGAGAACCCATCCATGGGAGCCGTACTGCGCTGCGTCGAGTCGCCCCCCGTCGGCGGCGACACAATCTGGGTCGACATGGTCGAGGCCCACCGCCGCCTCCCGGAGCACGTCAGGCAGCAGATCCAGGACCTGCGCGCCCGGCACAGCATCGAGGCGACCTTCGGCGCGGTGATGCCCGCGGAGCGGCGTCACGCACTGGCCGCGCGGTTCCCGGACGCGGAGCACCCGGTCGTACGCACCCACCCCGAGACCGGCGAGAGCATCCTCTTCGTCAACGCCTTCACGACCCACTTCGTCAACTACCACACGCCCGCGAACGTCCGCTTCGGCCAGGACTTCGCGCCTGGCGCAGGCAACCTGCTGAACTACCTGATCAGCCAGGCCGCGGTGCCCGAGTACCAGGTCCGCTGGCGCTGGCGGAAGAACAGCGTGGCCATCTGGGACAACCGCTCCACACAGCACTACGCCGTCCAGGACTACTGGCCCGCCGTCCGCAAGATGGAGCGCGCCGGGATCGTCGGCGACAGGCCCTTCTGACTCCTCCGCCCTGCTGCACCTGCCGGCCTTCCGGCCCTTCAGCCCTCCGGCCCTTCCCACCCTCTGACCCTTCCTTTCCGTCAACAGCAGTCGAGGTGATGACAATGGGGTTTCTCACCACTGCGACACCCGCCCCGGAGAGAACCGGTACCGGATCCCGTTCCTCGGAATGGCCCGTGACCCGGAGCTACGCCTGGGTGGTCTTTGCACTGAGTTTCGGGCTCCTGCTCTCGGACTACATGTCCCGGCAGGTGCTCAACGCCGTCTTCCCGATGCTGAAGGCGGACTGGCTGCTCTCGGACGCCCGACTGGGCTCCCTCAGCGGCATCGTGGCGCTGATGGTCGGTCTGCTCACCTTTCCCCTGTCGCTGCTGGCCGACCGGTGGGGCAGGGTGAGGACCCTCGTCGCCGCGGCGACGATGTGGAGCCTGGCGACCCTGGGCTGTGCGGTGGCGGCGAGCTACGGCCAGATGTTCGTCGGCAGGCTCTTCGTCGGCATCGGTGAAGCCGCGTACGGCAGCGTGGGCATCGCCGTGGTGCTCAGTGTCTTCCCGCGTACCTTGCGGGCGACGCTCTCCGGGGCCTTCATCGCCGGCGGGGCGTTCGGCTCGGTCCTGGGCATCTCCATAGGCGGCGCCGTGGCCGAGGCGTACGGCTGGCGCTGGGCCTTCGGTGTCATGGGCGTCTTCGGCCTGGTGCTCGCCGGCGTCTACGCCGTCGTGGTCACGGAGAAGAGGCTGGCCCCCGGGAGGGAGCCGACGGAGGACCAGGCAGCCGGTCCCGGCACGACCGCCCGGCTCCGGGTGCTCCTGCCGCGGCTGTTCTCCTCCGTCTCCGTGGTCAGCGCCTACATCGGCAGCGGACTGCAGCTGTTCGTCGCGGGCGCCCTGATCGCCTGGCTGCCCAGCTACTTCAACCGCTACTACGAGATGCCGACCGCGAAGGCCGGTGCGACCGCGGGGCTCTTCGCCCTGGTGATCGGGGTCGGCATGATCGCCGGCGGCTTCGCCTCTGACCGGTTCAGCCGACGCGACCCGATCCGCAAGTGGTCCGTCGCCATCTGCTGCAGCGTGGGCTCCCTCGTGCTGCTGACGGCCGCGTTCCGTCTGCCCGCCGGCCCTGCGCAGCTGCTGGTGCTGGCCCTGGGAGCCCTGCTCTGCGCCGGTACGGCCGGGCCCGGAGCGGCCATGGTCGCGAATCTGACCCCCGCGGCCATCGCCGCGACGGCGTTCGCCACGCTCACTCTCGCCCAGAGCCTCCTCGGGCTGGCCCCGGGCCCCGCGGTCACGGGAATGCTCGCGGACCGGCTCGGTCTGCTCGGCGCGCTCCAGCTGGTCCCGCTCATGGCGATCGCGGCCACCGCGGCCTTTCTGATCGGGCGGCGATGGTACGAACGCGATCTCCGCCGACTCGCCCCGCCCGCCTCGACGCCGGAACCCGGAGAACAGGAGAGGTCCTCATGACACGAACCACCGTGCCGACCGTCGTCATCGTTCCCGGCATGCGGGAACACGTCGAGAACCACTGGCAGACGATTCTGGGCAAGCGACTCGACGACGCGGGCCGCACGGTCCACATCGTTCCTCCGCTGCTCCACAACCGGCTCAGCCGCGTCTCCCACGTCGCCAACCTGGTCGAGGTGATGGTGGGGATCACCGGACCCGTGATCATCGTCGCCCACAGCGCGGGCGTCATGACCACGGTCCAGTGGGCCCAGTGGCACGCCGCGGACGTCCGGGGCGCCCTGCTGGCGGCGCCCCCGGACTTCGGGACGCCCCTGCCGGACGGCTACCCCACCCCCGACGAGCTGGCGACGCACGGCTGGACACCGGTGCCCCGACGGCGGCTGCCCTTCCCCAGCATCGTCGCGGCCGGTTCGAACGACCCGCTGGGATCCCTGGGACACGCCGCCGAGCTCGCGCGGGACTGGGGGAGCCGCCTGGTCGAACTCGGCCCGGTCGGGCACCTCAATCCGGCCTCCGGGCACGGACCGTGGCCCCGGGCCGAGGAACTCGTCGAGGCGCTCGGACACGGGCGGCTCCTCACGGCTCCGCGGCCCGTTCCGTAGTCCGCCGCGCACTCGCCCACGGTGCCTCCCGCGACGGATGGGGCGTGAGGACCGGCGTGCGTGTCGCGGGTGGGACGGCGGTGGCCATGCCGGTCGCCGCCGTCGGCGCCGTACGGCCTCCAGGGGCGTCGGCTCGGAATGGCAGGGGCGGCCGAGCCTTGGGATCCTTGTCCCGGAGGACCGCCATGACGAACGACCCGCCTGTGACTCCGTCGGAGGGGCCCACACCGCGCGAGGACGACAGCCGCGTGGACCGGCCCGGCGGCACGGCAGCGGACGGGAAGCGCCTTCGGCTGCCCCGGCTCACGCTGCCCGGTTGCTGGGGTGCGCTCGTCCTCGCGTGCCTTTCCTTCACTCCGTCGCTGCTGCCTCGCGGGGGCGTGCTGCAAGGACTGGTGTGCGGCATCGCCGCGGCCATCGGTTACGGGCTCGGTGTGGTCGCGGCGTACGTGTGGCGCGCCTTCGCGGACCGGGACGCCCGAAGTCCCTCTCGCAGGTCGTGGCTCGTCCTCCTCGTCAGCGCGGTCGTGCTGTTCGGCCTGTCGTTCGGGCTCGGTCAGTACTGGCAGCACGAGATCCGCCGGCTCATGGGGGTCACCGACTACAACGTCCTCGCCACCGTCGCCTGCCCGTTCGTCGCCGCTCTCGTCTTCTGGCTCCTGCTGCTGGCCGGGCGGGGGCTCCGGCGCCTGTATCACTGGACCACCCGCCTCCTCGGGCGCTGGATCGGCGAGCGGGCGACGAAGGTGGTCGGCTGGCTGCTGGTGGCGGGCCTCGCCTGGTCCCTGTTCACCGGCGTGCTGTTGCAGGGCCTCGTGAACGCGGCCAACGAGACGTTCTCGCTGCGTGACACGCACACACCGGAGGGCGTGCACCAGCCGACGTCGCCCCTGCGGTCGGGCGGTCCGGGGTCTGTCGTGCCGTGGGACTCGCTGGGCAGGGAGGGCCGTGCCTTCGCCGGCAGCGGACCGTCGGCCCGGGACATCGGCGCGTTCACCGGTCGCGCGGCCGAGGAGCCAGTCCGGGCCTACGCCGGTCTTGCGACCGCGGACGACGCGGAGACCCGGGCGGCGCGGGCCGTCGCCGACCTCCGGCGGGCGGGCGGCTTCGAGCGCGAGAACCTGCTGGTGATGACGACGACGGGGAGCGGCTGGGTCGATCCCGCCGCGGTCGAGTCGTTCGAGTACCTGGGCAACGGCGACTCGGCCACCGTGGCGATGCAGTACTCGTACCTGCCGTCGTGGCTGTCGTACCTCGTCGACCAGTCCAAGGCCCGTGAGGCCGGGCGCGAACTCTTCGACGCGGTCTACGACACCTGGTCCAAACTGCCCCAGGACCAGCGGCCGCGGCTGTTCGTGGCGGGCGAGAGTCTGGGGTCGTTCGGCGGTGAGACGGCCTTCAGCGGGGAGTACGACCTGCGCAACCGCACGGCCGGCACCCTGTTCGCGGGCCCGCCCAACTTCAACACCCTGTTCCGCGAGTTCAGTGATCACCGCGACGCGGGAAGTCCCGAGATCGAGCCCGTCTACAAGGAGGGGCGGGCCGTCCGGTTCACCGACGACCCCGCCACCGGGACACCTCCGGCGGACCGGCCGTGGGACGGCACGAGAGTGCTGTACCTCATGCACCCTTCCGATCCGATCGTCTGGTGGAGCCCCGACCTGGTCTTCTCCGAGCCCGACTGGATCGGCGAGGCGCCCGGCGAGGACGTGCTCGAAGCGATGGTCTGGATTCCCTTCGTGACCTTCTGGCAGGTCACCGCCGATCTGCCGTTCTCAACGGGCGTCCCGGACGGCCACGGCCACACGTACAAGGTGGCGTACGTCGACGGCTGGAACGACATCATGCGGCCCACCGGGTTCACGGCGGAGGATCTGGACCGGCTGAAGGACATCGTCCGGGCGGAGGGCTGAGCCTCACCGCCACGGCGCCCACGCCGGCGCGCGCGGTCAGCGCAGCACGTATCCGACGAGGTACCCGAGTGCGTTGACCGCCCAGTGCAGGCCCATGGGAGCGAGCAGGCTACCGCTGCGGCGACGTAGTTCGCAGAGCAGTACACCGGCTGCCGCCGTGAACAGCACGGCGCCCAGGACCGCCAGCGCCGCACCCGTCGCGGAGTTGCCGAAGACCGTGGTCAGAGCGGGTTTCGCGGTGGCCAGGTGCAGGGACGGCAGGACGTGCCACAGGCCGAACAGGAGGCTCGACACCGTTGTCGCCCACACCGTCCCACGGGCGCGGAGCACCAGACCGTACAGCACCCCGCGGAAGGCGATCTCCTCCAGCAGGACCGTGCCGACGGGGACCAGCACGAGGACACGGATCATCAGCTCGCCGCCGCTCAGGTCGGCGTACCTCCGGTCCTCGAAGAGCGTGCGGGTGACCGGCAGCAGAGCCCCGACAAGGTAGACGACGGCGACCAGAGCGATCAGGGCCATGGCCCACCGGGCGCCCCGGGCGAGCGTGCCGGGCGCCAGGCCCGCGTCCGCCCATGTACCGCCGGCCGCCCGGAGCACACCCAGGAGCAGGACACCGGCCACGACGGCCGTCACCAGGCCGGGCAGGCCCGTCCAGCGGTGTATCGCCAGGTTGGCGGCGACGAGAACGGCCAGGGTGATTCCCACGGCCTGCCAGGTGCCGAGTCCGTGGGACCCGGTCGAGGTGGGGCGGTGTGCTCCCGGGGTGAGGGGCATCGGCCTTCCCCATCTCTTCGCCGACGGTTCGTCTCCGCCTCCCCTCGGCCCACGCTACCGGGGACCTTCCCGGGGCGCTCAGGGGCGAACGCCCTCAGTGAACGCGAAAGGTGATCCGTAGCGGCCGCGAGCCCGGCGCTCGGGTCGTGTGCAGCACGGCCCCGCCCGGTTCGGCGGCGCGGATGTCCCAGGCGCGGAAGCCCGGATCGGATTCGTGGTCGACCGGTACGAGGACGACGGCCGTGCCCTCGACGGTCGGGGTGGCCTCCCGCCAACGGCCGGAGAGACGGAGCTGGGTCGTCTCGCCGAGGGCGAGCGCGATGGTGCGGCCGGTGTCGTCCTGGGTGAGGACCGCCGGTGCCGGCGACAGCACAGGTGGGGCGGATGTCTCCGTGGGTGTGGGTTTGGGTGTGGGTTTGGGTGTGGGTTTGGCTGTCGTCGCCGTGGAGGTGGGTGCGGGCGGGGTCGGTCGGTTCGGCGGCGAAGGGTCGTCGGTGCAGGCGGCCGCCGCCACCCCGAGGATCAGGGCGGCGGCGGCACGCGGCAGGAGTTTCTTCCTTGTCATACGAGCGGGATGTTGATGCAGGTGAGGATGGCCGCCTGGGCGGAGAGCTGCTGCCTGGTGGCGTTGGGGTCGAGCCGTACCTTCTCGGCGTTCTGGAGGGCCTCCAGGAAGGGGGTGTCCGCCTTCAGGTCGCTGTCGGTGTCGACGAGTTCGTACGGCTCGAAGGCTCCGTTGGCGAAGTTGAGCCAGGCGGCGAGCAGTTGGCGGTCGAGGGAACGCTTCGGGTCGAGGAGCAGGTTGAGGAAGAGGACGTCCGCGGCCTTGCTCTGGGTGGACACGTCGACCTTCTCGGAGAACACCGCGCTCGCGTGTTGGACGATCTTCAGATAGCAGTCCAGCGTCTGCTTGCCGAGCCCGGTGAGGTCGCCGGTCAGGTACTTGACGTACCAGACGTCGGCGAGCAGCGACAGCGGGGCGTTGCCCTGCACGATGACCGGCGTTCCGTCGGTGCCCGTACCGCCGTCGTCGTCGCGCGCCGTGAAGGACAGGTCGTACAGGCAGGGCTTGGTGTACGTGTGGGCCCGGGCGTCCGTCAGGTCGCGCGGCTGGACGCTGGGGCTGCGGGCGGGATCGGGGTTCGGCGGGTTGACGAGCGAGGTGGTCGTGGTGACCGGTGTCCCGTCGCCCCACGCCCAGCTCATGGTCTCGTCGTCGCTGCCGGGGTCGGTGAGCCGGGCGGCGTACCGCTTCTCCTCGCCCGCGTGGACGACGAGTGTCCGGCCGCCCGCGAGCGGCACGGCATCGGTCCTGTCGATCGTGACGGTCGGGTCGACGTTGGCGACGGTGATCGCCGCCTCGCGGCAGGTGGTGGTGTCGTCGTCGCTGCCGCAGACCTTCACGGTGAAGGTGCCGTTGTCGCCGAAGACGAGCTCGCGGCTGAAGGTGAGGGTGGCGTCGGGACGGTTGTTCTCCAGCTGTCCGGGCAGGGAGACGGGCTTGCCGTCGCCGGGGTCGATGGTGGCGGTGAGCGGGTCGAGCCAGCCCGGGTCGGTGACCGTGCCGGAGACGGTGAGCTTGCCGCCCTCCTCGCGCGGGCCCTGGACGGTGAAGGCCACCGCGGGCGCCACGTTGGCGACGGTCACGGTCGCCGTGTCGGTGTCGGCCCCCGCGGCGTTGCCGACACGCAGGCCGACGGTGTACGTGCCGTCCTGGCCGACCCGGTCGAAGAGCGGGCTGACGCCGGTCGCGTCGTCGTAGGCGCCGTCGCCGTCGAAGTCCCAGCTGTAGCTGCCGCCGCCACCGGGGACGGTGGAGCCGCCGGCGTCGAGCCGTACGTCGGCGCCCTCCTTGGTGGTGTACGGCCCGCCGGCGTCGGCGGTGGGCCGGCAGCTCGCGGGGTAGTCGGTCGCCGGATTGGCCTGGTCCTGGCTCGGTGACGTCGCGCTCGCGCCCATGCCCCGGCGGGCGAACACGCCCCAGAGCAGACACTGGTTGGCGCCGCCGTGATTGGCGCGGTCGGCGGCGAGGACGCCGTCGCGGGCGTCCAGGAAGTCGGGCGACGACGGGGTCAGCTTCATTCCGTCGACCATCAGCTGCTCGTGCCGCTGCTTTCCGGTGGCGTAGCCGTACGCGCCGACGAGCGCGGTGCGCATGTCCCACATGGTGGTGGCCCAGATCTCGCCGTCGGCATGCACGCTGCAGCTGCCGTCGTCGCAGAGGTCGGCGTAGGTGAGGTGGCTGTTGTTGTACGCGACACGGCGGATGCCGGTGGCGCGGCCGTTGTTGTACTCGCCGTACACCGGGTCGTTCCACAGCGAGGTGGCCACAGCGTCGCTCCAGCCCTCGCCGAGCGCGCCGGTCTGCTCACCGTCGCCCATGTCGCCGCCGCCGACGAGCCGGTGGGACAGTCCGTGGCTGTACTCGTGGGCGATGGTGTCGCCGTTCATGGCTCGGTGAATGTTGTGGTTGTCGCAGGAGGCACGCCCGACGAAGAGCCGCATCGTCGGGTTCTGGCCGTCGTCGGGGGTGCCGAAGTTGGCGTTGCAGGCGGAGTCCCCGTTGGCGTCGTAGTCGACGTAGACCTGCACGCGGTCGCCACCTGCGCCGCCGTTGCCGAGGTTGTCCTCCTGGAAGTTGCCCGACGCCTCGTCGAAGCCGAGTCCGTGGAGATGGTCGTGCATGCGGTTGACGTAGTAGAAGGCCTGGGTGACGACCGCGTCCCTGTCGGTGGTGAGGTCGGTGCCGCCGCTGGTGCGGAAGGCGTCCGTGAAGGTGTGGTCGAAGTGCTGGTAGGCCGGGTCTCCGGCGGCCGGGGTCTGGGGCTGGTGGCCGAGCGTCTCCTCGCCGTCGAGGTCCTGGGAGACCTCGGCGTTGTTGCCGGTGGTGACCCGGCCGGTGACCCAGGAACGGCCGAGGCCGCTGAAGGGAACGGTCGTCGCGCTGCCGAGGGTGGGGTTCTGGTCGGTGAAGACCCGGCCCTCGGGGCCCTCGTTGCTGGTGAGGTCGGTGCGCAGGAGGACGGTGCCGTTCCCGGCGTCGACGACGGTGTCGTACAGGTGGTCGTTGTCGGCGGTGAGTGTGGTCCGCCAGGCCGGGCGGGCGGTGCCGTCGGCGAGCGGGAAAGTGACCCGCGTGGCGGTGGGGGTGCCGGACGGGGTGTCGGTGCCGACGGAGGCCGCGGCCAGGTCCAGCGCGGCGCTCTTGTCGAGGGTGACCGTCCCGGTGGCGCGGGCCTCCGGGACGAGGCTGCCGGTGACGGTGAGGATGCGGCCGGCCGCGTCGACGGCGACGGAGAGGCGGGCGCCGTGGACGGGGACGCCCCGGTCGTTCTGGCCGACGAAGACATGCCGTACACCGTTGTGTTCGGTGCGGTACGACCTGACGACGGCGAGGGCGTCCAGCGCTGCGGCGGAGAGGCCGTAGAGGTCCGCGTGGTCGCGTATGTGGTTCAGTGCGAGGGTGCGCGGGTCGGTGGTGCCGGCGGCGGTCAGGGCGTTGCGGCCCTGCGGGCTGAGCAGCCTCGGCGTACCGAACCGGCTCCAGCGGATCGCCGTGCCGTCGAGTTCCTGCGCGGCGCGCAACTGCCCTGCCGTGGGCGGGACGCGCTTGTCACCGCGTACGTCGATGTTCGGGTAGGGCTGATCCGGCCGTTCCTGGGCCGCTCTCTCCCGCGTCCCGGGATGTTCGCGGGCGGTGGCGGCCGACGGTGTGACCGTGACCGCCGGCAGCGCGAGCAGGACCGCGCCGATGAGCAGTGATCGTGCGCGCCTCGATAAGCGTGTGGGTGGCATCGCTCTCCCCCGTTGGCTTCCTGACTGCGGACCGGGGACACGGTACGTGCGCATGACAACTCGGCGGAAGGGTGCGTACCGCCGGTTCCGGTCGCGGCCGTGGTCGTCACCTCCAGGCGTGGTCCGGTGGGCCGTCGACGCTTCAACGGGAGCCGTGGGCTCTTCGGGGGCATCCGTCGCGGGCTGCCGCGCGGCGCCCGAGCGCGCCCCGCGGGATCGGGATATCAGTGGTCGCAGACGGCGGTCGGCGGTGACCGCCACGGTTCGGAAAGGCCGGAGCCCGATGACCGTCCAACCCATTCCCGAGGGCTATCCGCGGGTCACGCCCTACCTCTGTATCGACGGAGCCGCGGCCGCGATCGACTTCTACGTGTCCGTGCTCGGCGCGGTCGAGAAGATGAGAATGCCCGCGCCCGGCGGCAAGATCGGCCACGCCGAACTGGAGCTGGGCAACTCGGTCGTCATGCTCGCCGACGAGTACCCGGACATCGGGTTCCGCTCGCCGAAGTCGGTGGGCGGCACACCCGTCACCCTGCACGTGTACGTCGAGGACGTCGACGCCGTCTTCGCCATGGCCCTCTCCCTCGGCGCCACGGAAGTCTCCCCGGTCAAGGACGAGTTCTACGGCGACCGCACCGGGCAGTTCGAGGACCCCTTCGGCCACCGCTGGAACGTCGCGACCCACGTGGAGGACGTCCCCGCGGACGAGATGGAGAAGCGTGCCAAGGAGGCCCTGCAGTCCATGGAGCCCCCGGCGGACGGCGGCTGAACCGACCACCTGTGTGTTTAGGAGAGCCGGTGGGTGAG
>NZ_JBHJTL010000123.1:0-21157 GCF_042264065.1 Streptomyces sp. NPDC056222
GTTCGGGCCCCCACCCCTGTCACGAGTCCGCTCCTCACCCGTCAGAGCGTGGTGGGGAACCGGTCCCAGGCGCGGTGGCCGGCCAGGGACTTCGCGATCTGCTTGAGGACCGCGCCGGCGGTTCCGCCCAGCACGATGCCCGGTTCGTCCGCTCCGATGCCGGCGGCCTCGAGGGTGAGGGACGCGTCGCCCCATCCGCCGATCGCCTTGCCGTGGCGGTACGCCTCCGAGACCAGCAGCAGGACGCGGGGGTCCGGTTTTCCGGGCTCCGCCGCACCGGCCTTGGCGTCGCGGGCGCCGTGGGCGTCGGCGGCGGCCTCGGGCGTTCCTGCGAGCAGGAGGGCGTCGAACTCGACGGAACGGGCCGCGGCGAAGGTGCGCTGCACGGTGACCGGGTTCTTCCCGCGCCCGAGTAATCCGCCCGTCGGGGCGATGACCAGGGGAACCATGCCCGCCTTGAACACGGCGTCCCGTACGGTACGGACGCTCCTCAGGTCCGCCGCCGGGTGGGCGACGATGCCGATGACCCGTCCGTCCACGGGCCAGGTCCGGCCGAGTTGCGACAGTGCCGGGCTCGGGTCGGGACGGGTGAGGGGCTCCGTGGGGGCCGGTACAGGGAGTCCGAGTGCACCGGCCTTCAGGGAGTGGTCACCGTCGGGGAGTCGGGATCCTTGCGCGGTCGTGAGACAGGCGCCCCCCTGGGCCACGGCGGCCTGGGGCGCGCCGGTGGGCTGTCTCGTGGGGCTCACGGTGTCCGGGCCGCTCTGGTCAGGCTTGGGTGGCAGGGGCTCCCGGGGCCGGGTCGGCTCCGCCGCGGCGGGCGGCCGGGGCGAAGGCCGCCCGGGCGGTTGTTCCGGCGTGGCCTGCTTCTTCGGCGTGGTCCTGGCCTTGGTGACCCTGTCCGGCCGCGGCCTTCTTCGCCTTCTTCTGCACCATGCCTGACGTCTCCTCCTGGCGGACTCCGTGCCCGCGAGATCTCTGCCGCACAGGTCGGCGGGGCCGGAGCGGCCCCGCGGCAACCCTCGCCCGTGGGGCCGCCCGCGGCACGCTGAATACGCCCGTACCGCCTAACAGCCGACAAGGCGGCCGGGCACGACCGGCGTCACTCCGCGTGTCCGGCTCTGGCGACAGATCGATGGATCACCGCATCGTGGATGAGTCCCCTCACAGCGGGCAGTCGCAAGGAGCGGTCGGCGTCCGTCGGCCCGCGACCAGTCCCGTCGATCATGGAGGTAAGCCGTGCCCGGTACGGCTCCGACCCTGGGCACGCTGCCTGCCGGGCTGATCGTCCTGCCCGGTGTCTACCAGCCGCAGGCGGACACCCGTCTGCTCGCCCAGGCACTCGCCCACGAGGACCTCGGCCCGGGGACGGACGTGCTGGAGATCGGTACGGGAACCGGCGCGCTCGCCCTCCACGCCGCGCGGAGACGGGCGCGGGTCACGGCGGTCGACGTCTCGTGGCCCGCCGTCGTCACGGCTCGGCTGAACGCGCTGCGCCAGCGACTGCCCCTGCGCGTCGTGCACGGCGACTTCGCGGCACGCGCCGCAGGCCGCCGCTTCGACCTCATCCTCTCGAACCCGCCCTACGTCCCGGCACCAGGCGCCAGGCCCCCCTCGCGGGGACCCGAACGTGCCTGGGACGCCGGACCCGACGGGCGTGGCGTCATCGACCGGATCTGCGCGAGCGCACCGGCGCTGCTGCGTCCCGGCGGGGTCCTGCTCATGGTCCACTCCGGGCTGTGCGGGGCCCAGGAGACCGTCGACCGGCTGCGCGGGGCGGGAATGACAGCGGATGTCACCACGAGCGCCTCGGTGCCCTGGGGACCCGTCCTGCGCTCGCGCCGGGCCTGGCTGGAACGCGTGGGCCTGGCGGCCCAGGCCGAGGAACGCGAAGAGCTGGTGGTCATCCGTGCCCGCTGACCCCCGGAACAGCGCAGGCCCGGCCCGCACGGAAGTTCCGCCCCACCGGGTGGCCGTGGACCCGAAGGGCCCCGTCCTGGTGGAGGGCCCGGTCGAGATCGTTCTCGAAGACGGAACGGTCGCCCGGTCCGACCGCTTCATGGTCGCCGTCTGCACATGCCGCCGCAGCCGAACGTACCCGTGGTGCGACACCAGTCATCGCCCCCGCGAGCGCACCACCTCGACCTCCGAGGACAGGGACCCCCAATGACGCCCTCCGCCCCCAGCGCCACAGCCACCACCGCCGGGCCCCGCTTGGCCGAACCGCGCGGCGAGCTGTCAGCCACCGTCACCACGGCCCTGCGGTCGAACGGCGACCCGGAATACAGCCCCAGGGCTGTACTGACCGCGGATCCCTGGGGTGAGGACCTCCAACTCGCCCTCTACCTCCTCTACGAACTCCACTACCGTGGTTTCGACGGTGTGGACGACGCTCGCGAATGGGACCCGGAACTCCTGCGGCTGCGTCGGGCCATGGAAGCCCGCTTCCTGTACGCCCTCGGCACCGAGCTGTCCGACGCCCCCCGATCGGTCACGGAGGCGTTCGCCCCGCTCCTGGTCGAACCGGTGGACCCCACCGGGAGTCTCACCCATCAACTCGAACGGGCGGGAAAGCTCTGGCAGTTGCGCGAGTACGCAGCTCTGCGCTCGCTCTATCACCTCAAGGAGGCCGATCCGCACGCCTGGGTGATCCCCAGACTGCGAGGCCGGGCGAAGGCCGCGATGGTGGCCATCGAGTACGACGAGTTCGGCGCCGGCCGCGCCGACCGGATCCACGCCCAGCTCTTCGCGGGCCTCATGGCGGACCTCGGCCTCGACCCCACGTACGGCCACTACCTGGACCATGCTCCCGCTCCGCTGCTCGCCACCGTCAACCTGATGTCCCTCTTCGGTCTCCACCGGTCCCACCGGGGTGCACTCGTCGGCCACTTCGCCTGCGTCGAGGTGACCTCGTCACCCGGATCCAGGCGGCTCGCCAAGGCGATGCGGCGCTGCGGGGCAGGACCGGCCGCCGAGCACTTCTACGACGAGCACGTCGAGGCCGACGCCGTGCACGAACAGGTCGTCCGCCGTGAGGTCGTCGGCGGGCTGCTCGCCGACGAGCCGTCCCTGGAGGCCGACATCGCCTTCGGCTGCGCTGCCACCGTCCACCTCGAGGACCGCCTCGCCGAACACATCGGCGCGGCCTGGGCCGAGGGGCGCAGCGCATTGCGCACGCCGTTGGAGGGGCCGTGACCGTAACCGTCGTACCGTCCGACCGAGCGACCTGACGCGATCGGCGAGCCCGGACAGACCCGGCCCGCCGGGCCTGCATCCGCCGGGCCGTCGTCGAGGCCCGCCGTGCCGGCCTGCCGTGCCCCCGGACCCTCAGACGTGTTGGGCGCGGTGGAAGAGGGCGTGCAGCCCATGCCGGCGCAGTGCCGCGCGGGCGGCGTTCGCGCCCGGCGCGCCATGGACACCGCCGCCCGGGTGGGCGGCCGCGGAGGCCAGGTAGAGGCGCTTGACGGGGGTCTCGGGGCGGCCTGTGCCGGGCGTCGGACGGAAGATCGCCTGCTGGTGCAGGGCGGTGGTTCCGTTGTTGATGGCGCCGTTGTGCAGATTCTCGTTCAGGGCCTGGAGGGTGGCCGGGGCCAGGATCCGGCGGGCGCGGATCAGCGTCCGGAATCCGGGCGCGTAGCGTTCCACCTGAGCTTCGATGCGATCGGCCATGGCTTCCTGCTCGCCGGCGTTCCACCGGCCGGTGATGCCGTCGGGGCCCGCGTCGGCGGTGATGCGCTGGGGGAGGTGGGTGTAGGCCCACGCCGACTCCGTACCGGCGGGTGAGCGACGGGGGTCGGCGGTCGTCATCTGGCCGACCAGGGCGAACGGCTCGTCGGGGACGTGGCCCGTGGAGAGCTGGGCGGCGAACCGGGTCAGGCCGTCCACGCCGTCGGCCACGTGGACCGTACCCGCGCCGACCGCTCCCCGCGCCGTCCACGGCACCGGGCCGGTCAGCGCCCAGTCGACCTTGAAGGTCGCGAAGTCCCAGTGGAAACGCTCCAGGTCCCGTACGAGGCGCGGCGGGAGGTGTTCTTCCCCGACGAGGTCGCGGTACAGGGACGGAGCCGAGGTGTCGGCCAGCACGGCCCTGCGCGCGTCGACCGTCTCCCCGCCCGCCGTCCTGACCCCGACCGCCGTGCCCCCACGCACCACGACCGACGAGACGCGCTCCCCACAGCGAAGGACACCCCCACCACGCCGGAATCGGCTCACCAGCGCGGCGGTCAGCGCGCCGGACCCCCCGACGGGGACGGGGAAGCCGTGGCTCTGGCCCAGCATCGACATCATCCAGCCGAAGCCGCCGCTGCCCGCTGCCTCCGGGGTGAGGTCGGCATGCAGGGCGTTCCCGGCCAGCAGGAGCCTCCCGCCTTCCCCCGCGAACTCCTCCTCGCCCAGGCGCCGCACGGGCAGTGACAGGTTCCGTGCCAGTCGGAGCCCGCCCGTGGCGCGGAGTTTCGCGGCCAGACGGAGCCCTGCCCGGACCGGCGGGAAGGGAGTGAACAGGGCCTGCACGAGGTCCGGCCCGATCCTGCCCCACGTCCGGTACATGCTCTCCCAGGCCTCGGCGTCGGCGGTCGCGAACTCCGCCAGCCCGGCCGAGGTGTCCTGCACCCGGCGTTCGAGGACCGCACACCGGCCGTCCAGCAGGGGATGCGCCAGCACGCGCGGGGCGTGGCTCCAGCGCAGGCCCTCGGCGGCCAGATCGAGGCGGGCGAGGACCGGGGAGGCCGCCGCGAGTGGGTAGAAGGCACTGAAGACGTCCGAGACGTAGTCCGGGTGGACCCCGCGATCGCTGCGCACCGCCCCTCCGGGCTCCTCCTGCGCCTCCAGGACCTCCACCGTCCACCCTGCGTCGACCAGCAGATTCGCCGCCACCAAGCCGTTCGGCCCTGCGCCGATCACCACCGCGTCAGGCATGCCGGCTCCCGGTGCGGTCCTGCTCCACGACCCTGGCGAGGCGGGCCAGCATGCCACGGTGCCGGAGCTGGACGGCTGCTTCGCTGACGGAGTTGTGCAGGGCCCCGCCCAGACCCCGCAGCGGGTGCTCGTCGCAGACGACCAGGGTCTCCTCTCCCCACGGCCGGAGCTGGAGGAAGATCCTCGCCGTGCCGAGGGCCTTGAACGCCGCCTCCAGTTCCAGCTCCCGGCCGGAAACGGTGTGCCGGACCGTGGTGGTTCCGTCGGTCGACCAGGGGCCGAGACGGACGGTGTAGCGAAGCCGGGATCCGACCTCCGGCCAGGAATGGTCGAGCGGCGTGGACTCGGACGGGCCCACCACCCACTCGCCGTAGCGGGTCGGATCGGCGAGGACGGCCCACACGGCTTGCGGGGGACGGTGGATCAGCTGATGACGGACGGCCATGAGGATGCTCCTCCTACCGGGACGGTCTGGACGCGGCGAACCCGCTCGACAGGGCATTGGGCGGGCGAACCGGTCGGTCCCGCGGCTCCTGGGGCACGGCGACCTCCCTCGACAGATGGCGTCACGGTCATGGTGCGCGTGCCCCGATCGCGCCGCATCTCACACGTTTCCGGCGGACGCTTCCCGTCGAGGCCCGTCTGAGGAACCGGGCACGCCGACGAGACGCTCGGAAGTGACGCTCCGACCCCGGGGAGATCCTGAAGCGGAAGCGCACATCCGCCACTGCTCGGTCACGGTCGGTGAATGTACGCGCGGGCAGAGGTGTTCCAGGGAAGGAGCCGTCAAGCGAGCAGGTTCACGGCACGCTGGAAGAGGCCGGGGAACCTGGCGGCTGTCGGCGTGATCAGGGGGGCCAGCCTGGGCTGGTTCCGGGCCCAGAGGAGGGACGTCGTCAGGTGACGGTAGGTGCGGGACAACCGACGCCACGCACGTTCGTACGCCTGTGGACGGTCGGCGTGCAGGCAGCGCACCAACGCGTCCGCCGATGCCAGAGCGAGGGTGAGCCCCTCACCTGTCAGCGCGTCGACGTACCCGGCCGCGTCACCCACGAACAGCACCCGGCCGGCCACCCGGGAACGGGCCTGCTGGCGCAGCGGTCCGGCGCCCCTGACCGGGGTCCTGTCAGCCCTGTGCAGGCGGGAGGCCAGGAGGGGGAAGTGGGCCAACTGGGATTCGAAGGGGGCGTGTTGGCAGGTGAGGATCGCGACACCGATCTGCCGTGGTCCCAGGGGCGTGACGTACGCCTCGCACTCGGCCGACCAGTGGACCTCCACCAGGTCGCTCCACGGTTCGACGGCGTAGTGGCGCCGCAGTCCGTACCTCAGTGGGTGTCGCCGGGCATCCGGCCGCACGGTCAAGCCGAGCGTCCGGCGGGTGGGGGAGTGCAGTCCGTCCGCCGCCACGAGATAGCGGGCGGCCATCCCGTCCGCGGTGACGTACGCGTCGTGCTGGATCACCTGGCGAATGCGGTGCGGGACGACCGGAACACCCAGCTGGGCCGCCCGGGCGGTGAGGGCCTCGTGCAGCAGGGTTCGGCGGGTGCCGAGGCCGTACCCGGTGCGGAACACGGCTTCGGCGCGTCGGCCGTCGGCGGCGTCGACGTAGCCGATACCCCGCAGGGCCTGGCCGGGCACGCTCACGTCGAGCGCCTTGAGGGCCCGTACCGCCGCGGGCATCAATCCCTCACCGCACGCTTTGTCGACAGGCGCGGGACGCGGCTCGGCGACCACCACGTCGAGGCCGCGTCGCGCCGCGTGGATCGCCGTGGCCAGCCCCGCTGGGCCCCCGCCGACGACGAGGAGGTCGATCACGGCGCCGTACCAGAGGCGGAGAGGGTGCGTGACGGCGCCAGCGCGGTGTTCTCGCAGCGGATGCGTACGGTCAGCAGAGCCGCGTTGAGGAGCGTGAAGCACAGGGCGGTGAGCCAGGCGGTGTGCACCAGGGGAAGGGCCAAGCCCTCGACGACCACGGCCAGATAGTTCGGGTGCCGCAGGTACCGGTACGGGCCGGAGGAGACCAGCGGAAGGTCGGGGACGATCAGAACGCGGGTGTGCCAGCGGGGGCCGAGGGTGCTGATGCACCACCAGCGCAGTCCTTGAGCGGCCAGAGTGAGGGCGAGGGCGGGCCAGCCGAGCACGGGCAGGAAGGGCCGGTCGGCCGCCCAGGGCTCGACGAGGCAGCCGAGAAGGAGCGCGGCGTGGAGGGCGACCATGGTCGGGTAGTGCCCGGAGCCGTGCTCGAGGCCGCCGCGGGCCCGGCTCCAGGCGCCGTTCCGGCGGGCCACCGCGAGTTCCGTGAACCGCTCGGCGACGACCAGGAGGATCAGTACGGTGTACGGCGTCATGTCGTTCTCACCAGGCCAGCAGGACGAGTTCGGACGAGAAGCCGGGCCCGAGGGCGATCATCAAGCCCGTCGTACCCGCCGATGGCCGCACCGTCCGCGTATCGCTCAGAATCTGCAGCACCGAGGCGGAGGACAGGTTCCCCGTGGCTGCCAGGGCGCGACGGCTCGCGGCGAGGGCCGAGTCCGGCAGACCGAACTCCTCGGCGAGCGCGTCGAGGATGCGGGGGCCGCCCGGGTGGCAGATCCACTCCGTGACATCCATGGGCTTGAGGTCGTGCTCGGCGAGGAAGGACTCGACCTCCTCGGTCACGTGCAGCCGGACCAGCTCGGGGAGTTCCGGACCCAGCACCATGCGGAACCCCCACTCGCCGACGTCCCAGCCCAGCACGTGCTCGGTCCCCGGGTACAGACGGCTGCGCGTGGCCACGACCGTAGGCCCGGACGCTCTTGTCCCGTCCGTGGTCGTGGACGCACGGTCGCTGTGCGCGGCCACAAGCGCGGCGGCTCCGTCCCCGAACAGGCTTCCCGCCACCAGGTTCGCCATCGACATGTCTCCGCGCTGCAAGGTCAGCGAGCACAGTTCGGTGGACAGGAGGAGCGCCATGCGGTCGGGCCGGACGCTGAGATGGTCGTGCGCTCGGGCCAGTCCGGCGGCGCCTCCGGCGCACCCGAGACCGAACAGAGGCAGGCGCGTGACGTCGGACCGCAGGCCGATCCGCGTGGCGACGCGGGCTTCCAGGGAGGGGGTCGCGATCCCGGTCACGGTCGTCGAGACGACCAGATCGATCTCCTCGGGGCGCACCCCCGCGTCGCCGAGAGCCCGTTGGGCCGCTTCGACGGCCAGATCGGTGGCCAGTTCGACGAAGAGTCGGTTGGTCTCGCCGAACGTGCCGAGCGCCCGGTAGCGGTCGAGGGGCAGGGCGAGATGACGCGTGTCCACCTGAGCCCCGGAGTGCAGCCGGCGCAGGAGGCCGCTGTCGGCCCCGGGCGGCAGGCTGGAGGCGAGGTCGTCGGTGATCTCCTGCTGCATGTAGCGGTGTGGCGGGAATGCCGTACTCACGGCGAGTACACGAGTCATTGCTCCAACATAGGGACAGGGAGACGGCGGCACCCTGAACCCGGCCGTCACGGGCGCGCCGTGGCCTAGCGTGTCGGTGGTGCACGCCACCACTGATGAAGGAACCGACGGCCTGGTCGGCCCGGCCGGTCAGGGATGCGGCGAACGGTCCGTCCTCATCGCTCTTCTGAAGGCCGCTCACCCCGTGCCGGCGGTGGCGGTCACGGCCCTGAGCGCGCTGTTGGCCGCCGCGGTGGGCTTGGGCCCCGCTGCCGGCGCGAAGGCGATGGCAGCGGTCGCCGCAGGCCAGTTGTCCATCGGCTGGTGCAACGACCGGATCGACATGCGACGCGACAGGGCCGCAGGCCGGCAGGACAAACCGCTGGCCGTGGGGGCGCTGCGGCCCGGGATCGTGGGTGCGGCGGCCCTGGTGGCCCTGCTCGCCTGCATCCCGCTCTCCCTTGCATGTGGGTTCCGGGCCGGCGCGGTCCACCTCTCCTGCGTCGCCGCCGCATGGGCCTACAACCTGTGGCTGAAACGAACAGTCCTCTCGTGGTTGCCGTACGCCGTGGCCTTCGGGCTGCTTCCCGCGTTCCTGACGCTGGCACTCCCGGGCAGCCCGTGGCCACTTCCGTGGCTTGTGGCCGCGGCGGGTCTCCTTGCCACCGGTGCACACTTCGCGAACGTCCTCCCGGACATCGAGGACGACCTTGCGGGGGGTGTGCGGGGACTTCCGCAGCGACTGGGCAGGCGCGGATCGATCGGATGGGCCGCCACTCTGACGTTCGCCTCCTGCGTGGTGGTGACGGTCGGGCCGACGGGGTCCATCACCCGCAGCGGCGGAGTCCTGATCGCGGTGACCCTGACGCTGTGCCTTGTGTCGGTGGCCGGACCGACCGCATTCGTCGAGGGCCGCCTGCCGTTCTTGGTCATCCTGGTCATGGCCGGAGTCGATGCCGTACTTCTGGTGCTGGCCGGCCGTATGCAGTCCGCCGGACAGGCCTGGCCGTGACGGAGCCGTGAACCGACTGGGCGGCGTGCCCCCGTACACGTCGGTGAGCCGCCGTCGGTGCCGGGGGTCAGCTTGTGGTGGGCCGTCAGGCGGCCTCGGCGGCTTCGGCGGTGGGGTGGGTGGGGAAGACGTGTTCCAGGCCGACGATGCGGAAGATCCGGTGGAGGTGGTCGGGGACCGCGGCCAGCGCGATGGTCGCATCGGCGGCGAGGGCGTGGTTGCGGGCGGCGATGAGTACGGTGATGCCGCTGGAGTCGCAGAACGTGAGACCTGCGAGGTCGAGGACGAGCTGTTGGCCCGCCCGCAGGGCGGCTCCGGGCAGTGCCGCGCGGACCTCGGTGCGGTGCGGTGGTCCAGCTTCCCGGTCAGTTCGATGACCGCTCCGTCGGTGGTGGTGCGGGTGTGGAGGGTCAGCTGCCTGGTCATTGGCGCTCTTCGCTGGTGGGCCGGGGCACGTGGACGACCAGGACGGCGGTGTCGTCGTCCACGCCGGTGCCGAAGGTGTCGAGCAGGTCGCGGACAGCACCGACGGTGGCCGACGCGGTGGTGGGGGCGAGGGCGCGGCCGAAGCTCTCGCCCATCTGTCCGGCGGCTCCCACGAACGCGGCGATCGCCGCGGCGGTCTCCTCCGGCGCGGAGAGCTGGGGGCAGTGGCCCGTCGCGTTCAGCGTGACGAGCCGGCTTCCAGGAATCTGTGCGTGGACGAACGCGCCCACTTCCGGGGGAGCGATCGCGTCGTTCGAACACTGCGCGACCGGGTGGGCACACCCACCGATGCGAGATCGGCGCGGTTGTCGGACAGGAACGTCACCCGGGCGAACACCCGGGCGATGTCCGGGTCGGTCCGGCAGAAGCTGTTGGTCAGCTCCTCACCCAACTCCGGCCGCTCCGGGTTACCCATGATGACCGGGGCCATGGCGCCCGACCAGCCCAGATAGTTCGCGTCCAGCGACTCCAGGAGCTCGTCGATGTCCTCGGCGCTGAACCCGCCCCGGTATCCGGTGTCCGGGTCGTCGATGAAGCAGGGCGAGGGCGCGAGCAGAACCAGGCCGGTGAACGCCTCGGGGTCCCGAGCGGCAGCCAGCACGCCCATCATCCCACTCACCGAATGCCCCACAAAGGTGACCGGGCCCAGCGCAATTTCCCGGCACAGCTCCAGTACGTCGTCGACGTACCCGTCCAGAGACGAATACCGCTCCCGGCTCCACGCCGACAGCGCGGAGTTCCCCGAGCCCACATGATCGAAGAGGACCCACGGTGAAGTCGCGCTCCAACGCGGGCACCACCAGACGCCACATGTTCTGGTCGCACCCGAAGCCATGCGCCAGCACAACCACCGGCCCGCCGGTACGCCCGGTCACCGTCACATGGTTCCTGCTCCGCACGTCCATGCGGCACATCCTCGCAGACCGGTTCCCGACCGCCCGTACCGTCGAGCCTTTCACGAACGTGCCGCCGCCTCCCGCGCATCGCGGCCACGGGCCGAACCAGAGGCACCCGGTCAGGGCGCTGACGGCATCGATCCGGGCGCCCGGAAGGAGGGTGCGCTTGCTGCCGGTTGTCGTAGCTCTCGGCGCCGGTCTGCTTCAGAATCCCTGCCTTGGCCGTTCCGGGTCGGCAAAATGGTTTGAGCTTGGGCGGCGGCACCGGCAGGATCGGGGAGTACCGATGAGTTCTTCCCGGCGCCCCGGTCTGTCACTGTGACCTGCCACGTGCGGAGGACACTCACATGACGGAAGGCGCCATGCTCGCACCACACGAAACGCCCACCCTCTCGCCCGCCCGCGTCACCGCGGTGCTGCGGATTCTCGTGCTGTCCACGTTCGTCGTTCTCCTGAACGAGACGATCATGGTCAACGCGATCCCGCGGCTCATGCGCGAGTTCGATGTCACAGCGGCAGCCGCAGGGTGGCTGTCCACGGCCTTCATGCTCACCATGGCCGTCGTCATCCCGGTGACGGGGTGGTTCCTCCAGCGCGTGACGACTCGGACCGCCTTCGGCCTGGCGATGGCACTGTTCCTCGCCGGCACGGCTCTGGCCGCGGCAGCGCCCGCGTTCCCCGTGCTGCTGGCCGCCCGCGTCATCCAGGCCAGCGGCACCGCCGTCATGATGCCGCTGCTCATGACGACGCTGATGACCCTCGTGCCCCCGCACGACCGCGGCCGTGTCATGGGCAACATCACCCTCGTCATCTCCGTCGCACCCGCCCTCGGCCCTGCCGTCTCCGGTGTGCTGCTGCAGCTGGGGACATGGCGCCTGCTGTTCCTGGCCGTGCTGCCCATCGCCGGAGCCATGGCCCTCTTCGGTCGGCGCAAACTGGTCAACATCGGCGAGCCGCAGGCCGGCCCGATCGACTGGTTGTCCGTCCCCCTGGCGGCAGCGGGCTTCGGCGCCCTGGTCTACGGCCTGAGCGAGCTCGGTGCCGGGAACGCGTCCCAGGCCCCCGTGCCCCCGGCGGCCACGACCCTGGCCGGTGCCGTGCTGGTCGGCCTGTTCGTATGGCGCCAGCTGGCACTGCAGCGCTCGTCCACACCGCTGCTGGACCTGCGTGCCCTGACTTTCCGCCACTTCTCTGTGGCACTCGCCCTGATGTGCCTGTCTTTCATGGCCCTCATGGGTGCGTTCATCCTGCTGCCGATGTATCTGCAGGAGGTGTGCGGTCTGACCTCACTGCAGACCGGGCTGCTCCTCATCCCCGGCGGTCTGACCATGGGCCTGCTCGGACCCCAGGTCGGCAAGCTCTACGACCGACTCGGCGCACCACGCCTGGTCGTACCCGGAGCGGTACTCACAGCGCTCTGCCTCGCGCTGTTCGCCCTCACGGGCGAACAGACCTCGCCGTGGCTGGTGCTCGCCCTTCACGTGGCTCTGAGTGCCGGCATGGCGTTCGTCTTCACCCCCGTCTTCACTTCCGGCCTGTCCGTGCTGCCGCCGCACCTCTACCCCCACGGCTCCGCCATCCTGGGCTCGCTCCAACAGGTCGCGGCGGGCGCCGGCACCGCCCTGGTCATCAGCGTCATGTCGGGACGCGCTGCATCGGCAGCAGCCGATGGCGCCGACGCCACCGGCGCCCTGGCCGCTGGTATCAGGTGGGGATTCGGCATCGGCGCCGGGCTCGGCACCCTGGCCGTGCTGGTCGCGCTGCTGGTGCGCACCCCGCCCACTCCGCAACCGCCTGCTGTGGCGGAGGCCCAGGACGAAGACGGCACCACGACGGACAAGGCCGTCCACACACCCACCTGAGTCCCTGGACGATCGGCCCGGTGCACACCCCGACGGAGGCGGACGGGCTGCCGGCGGCAGAACCGGCGCCATCGTTCGTACGCCTTTACTGCCTCTGCCGCGAACACCCCCAGTGCTGCCAGGAGCCCTCAACCGGGATCACACCCGGCTGAGGGCTCCTTGAGAACGGGCCTTCACACACAGCTGAAAGCCTGGCGACTGCTCCGGTGGGCCAAACGCTGGGGTATCAGTGCTCGCAGAGGGAGAATTCTCGTTCGTAGAGCTGCTCGTTGTGTTCGTCGACGAAGAACTTGCGTTCCTGCATGAGTTGTTCGCGGTAGTTCTTTGCCTGTTCGAGCGTCATGGTCGAGGTGTCGGACCACGGTTGCTGCGGTGGCACATCGGATGTCGAGACGATCTTTTCCGACGGGTCGACCAGGAAGAACGCGAGAATTTTGCGATGTCCCGGGCGGGTGGTGTCCGTGAGGCGGAATGAGCCGACGCGGTGTTGCAGGATGTTCGGGAAGGCCAGGCACCGGCCCGCTGGGGTCGATGCCGATCCCAGCATCTGGTTCAGCGCGTCTTCGTTCTCCAGGCCGTAGACCTCACGCACACCGTTGTCGTCGTTCTGTTCGTAGTTGGGGTCGTCGAGTGCCGCCCGGAAACTCAGCCGGCTTTCGGTGATGTTCTCGTTGTCCCAGTAGTAGATGCCGGTCGAGACGATCCGCTCGTTCATCATCCCCTCGACGTGCCAGGAACCGCCGGGGTACTCCGGCTTGTCCGGAGTGAGATGAATGGTGGCGAGCTTGACGATGACCTGGAGACGGCGGCCGCGCAGGTCGACTCGGGCGGATGCGTCGGGCAACTCGGGCGGGGTGAAGGCCGGGGCGTCCGGGATGACCGGGCGGCGGTTCTCCCACCAGTCGTCCTGTGCCTCTTCCCATGCACGAAGGGCTTCGGTGTAGGCCTCATCATCGCTGTAGGAGGATTTGTCCGGGTGCTCCGGCTCCGAGTCGTACCACCCATAAGGATCGGCCTCGATCCGCAGCGGCCGCGGATGGCGCAGATCGGTGAGTACGTTCTCCAACAGCGGGCGAAAGCGCGCGAACAGGTCCGGCAGGACGGCGGCAAGTTCGTGATGAGTCTCGGGGTGGACGTTGTTGACGTACGAACGGAAGGCGACGTCGCCGTCGTCACTGACGTCGACGTCCGTGGGCAGCCACTGGAATTGCTCCGAGAACTCGTACTTCGAGTAGCGGTCTGTCGGGTTCTGCCAAGCCCGCTCGGGCGCGCCGCTCACCTCTCTGACGAGGCAGAACAGTGAGGGGTGAACCAGATCCAGTACCTGGCCGTCGGATCCGGGGTGCCAGTCCTGTTCAGCTTCGGGGACCTGTTCCAGAACCTGAACCGCCTCGCGCAGCCGGGATCTGAGCTTGTCGTCGACCAGTGTGTCCGACTGCCACACCCCGTCGACGGCGGACACCTCGGCACCGGTTCGTCCGTCCCGCAGCGCGGCGTAATGCGCGAGTTCGGCAAGCACGTAACGAACTTGCGCTTCGGTGAGGCCCTGGGCGACCGCTTCTTGCGTCCACCTGGCGACGACGTCGGCATCGTTCATCTTGTCGAACCACCGCGACTTCGCCCGAATGTGCGAGCTGCACTGCATCATCTGAAGTTCCCGCAGCGTTCGGGGTGTCGCGAACGATATGGAACGGGAAGCCTGAAACGGCAGCGGGAAAGCAGACAGGCCAGTCAATTCTCTTGGTCCTCCCAGTCGGTGTGCGGTGGCGGGAAGGATACTTCAGCGGACTGACACCGCAGCCGTGGTCCCTCATGGCCGATCTGGGAGCCAGGGCTTCTACCCGGTCGCGTGAGGTCCGGTTCGCGCTCACCCGAGGCCGAGGCCGAGGCCGAAGAGCGCGAGGGGGAGGCAGGGGGCAGCGGCACGGGCCGGGAATGGTCGCTGCCGCAGAGTCCGGAATCCGCGGCCGCGATGTCCGCCCGGATCACCTTCGCCGTTTCAGCGCGCGCATCATGCGGGGCAGTTCATCGTCGATCATCCGGCCGGCCAGCGCACCACCGAAGACGACGACACCCACCGCGACGAGCCACGACTCGATGACGAGGAACGCACCGAACGGGCCGTAGGTGACGGCGCTCGACGCGATCAGTGGAGAGAAGACGAGCCGGGAGAAGATCCGCAGTCCGAGCAGTCCCAGCATGGTGGACATCGCACCGGGCAGCAGGGCGAGCCACGCCACCCGGCCACCGAGCAGCACCCGCTGGGACCACCAGAAGAACAGGATGCCGCTCACTACGACGACGACACCACGGGTCGGGTCGCGCCACGACGATGTGACCGCGAACATGTAGAGGACCCCGATGAGAACTGCCAGCCACACCACATGCCGCCACCTGGCCCGCCAGCGGGCCGGGGGCAGATCCCAGACCTTCTCGTAGCCGCTCTGCACCACCGTGCCGAACGACAGACCGAACACGGTGAGCAGGGCGAGGCTGAACGCCGTCGTGGTCCGCAACACCCGTCCGGGCAGAGCGAACAACTGATCGATCTCCTCCCTTGCGGCCGCCGACACGCCAAGTCCGTCCCCCAGCCACTGCGCGAACCCTCTCCCACCCTCCGTATCCGCTGCGGATACGACGATCAGCAGCGGTACCAGCGTGAGGAAGCCGAGCGCGGCGAACCCCAGCGAACGCTGCCACAGCTCCAGGTCGCTGACCCGCCCCCACCGGTGCCCGGCTCGCGACCGGCGGATCACGCTGCGAATCCGGCCGAACGGAGACCATCGCCCTCCGGGATCGGTGGTCATCGTCGTACCGGGGCACGGGCCGCTGCCGTCGGCGTCGCGACTCCGGCGGCCTTCAGGGTGACGAGCATGGCGTGCTCCAGGGATCTGCCGGCGCATCCAGGGTGGGAATGCCGTGCCGTGGAAGCCGCCAGCAGCCAAGTCGACCTGAATGATGGGACGCTCCGCTGCTTCCGACCCCCGTTGTCCGAGCCCTCGCGACGGCGTGCACGCGAGTCTTTGCGGTCCCGGAGGAGAGTGGTCGGATCACGTTTGCCCATGAGCCTGATCGGGCGGATCACGGCCCTGCGCGAACTGCGCGGTGCGGTCGGCCGACGGGCGGGGCGCTCCCGCCCGTCGGATGGAAGGGGCGGCGCCGATTCCGGGGCTTCCGATACCGCCGCCGACCGGGGTCCAAGTCATTTCGTCAGCAACCGGTTGAAGAACGATCGGTACTCACGCAGGGCCATCCGCAGGCTCTCGGTGTCGACCGCTTCCCCCTGGTTCCACTGGCCTTCCAACGCCTTCCTGTGGCCGGCGAACTTCTCGGCCAGGGTTTGCATCACGTCCGCCACAAGGCCGTCGGCTGCTTGGACGGCCTGCTCCGGGTCGTCCACGAAGTCGTTCTGGATCTGTTGCCAGCGTGACCGATAGGCGTCCACGTCTTGAGCGGACAGCAGCGCCTGCTCTTCGTCTTCGTCGCGCTGATTCCGTTCGGCGGCAGAGTCCTCCGCTGCCCTCTCGGAACCATGGGTGGTGCTGTCCTCGACGCTGTCGGATTCCTCCCGCGGGCGGGCCAGGGTCTCGTCGGAGGTGGCTGTTGCCTCACCCGGGTACGTGGGTGGCCCAGGGTCCTGCTCTGCCTCGGCTGCCTGATCGCGTGAACGGGCGATGTCCTCGGTCGTCAGCTCGCCGGCGTCGGCCCGATCCGGATTCTCGTTGTGACGCATCACGTCTCCCGTACGTCTGTCATTCGCTCCGACGGGTGGCTCAAGCTCCGGCCCGGCCGCCCTGATGTCCGTTGGTGAGTAGTTCGTCGAACAGGGCCCGGTAATGCACCATGGCCCCGCGTAGCTGTTCAGTGGTCGCCTCGCTTCGCGCGCTGAGCGAATCGACCTCGTGAGCCGCCCGGTAGTGCTGCAGCGTGCGGCCGTGCTCGACGGAGAGGTCCCGCACCTGCTGGTCGAAGTTCTCCGTCGGGTAACCGCGGGCCTGCATGAGCGAGGTGACGAGTCGGTCGGCGTCGTGGACGGCTGCGTCGGGATGATCGACGAACTGTTCCTGAACGCCGTCCCACTCGCGCGCGTACCTCTCCCGCTCCCTGCTCGGCAGGGGCTCCAGTTCGAGTGAGTCGTGGCGCTTCTCGCGCTCGGCGAGGTCCTGCTCGGCCACCCGGCGACTCCCGGTGTCCTCGACGGCCCGTTCGTACTCCGGTCCGAAGCGTTCCTGCAGGCGGCGCCGCCGCCGCATGGCAAGAACCGTGGCCACCGTTATCAGGGCGATCACCACGATGGCGGGGATGATGATGGCCAAAAGCGTCCCAGTTGACATGGGGCGGCCCCCTTGGTCGATTTCGGATAGGCAGCTACGCGGCGCGGCTGCCCCTTCGCAACCTGTCCGAAACGGTCCGCGTGGAAGGCCGACCTTCTGGGCGCGGGCGGTGGTCCCGCCTCCGCCCCGGGCGGGCGAAGGGCACCGTTTTCGAGGGTCGTCATGCGGGTCTTCGGACGGGCGCTCTCAGATGCGGGGGATGTATGCCGCGCACGTGGGTAGACGCCTGTCCCGCGGCGAGAGGAACGCACGATGAATCTCACCGATGCCTGGGAACGGTCTGACCCGCGCGCTGCCGCCGGTCCGACCGATCGGTCCGACGCGGTCCGGCCGGGCTCCGAGGCCCATGGAGCGCTGCCGGCCGACCACACGCAGGCCATCCTGGAGACCACCAAAGCGATCGGCTCCCTGCTCAAGACCTCGGGATGCCCGTTCGCGCTGGTCGGAAGCGTGGCTGCGTACGCGCACGGCATCCCCGTGCCCCTCCAGCACGACACCGACTTCGCCCTGCGGCGCGAGGACGCCGACACGGTTGTCCAACTGCTGGAGCAGCAGGGTGTACAGATCGTCGCCCCGCCCGAGGACTGGCTGATCAAGGCCCGCGCGGGCGGGGAGGACATCGATCTGATCTTCGCGCTGGCCGGCCGCCCCGTCACCGGCGAACTCCTCGACCGGGCGGAGCCCCTGCCCGTGGACTCCGTCCACATGCCAGTCCTGGCCCCGACCGACATGATGACCAGCCGTCTTGCGGCGCTCTCCGAGCATCACTGCGACTTCGGCGCCCTGCTGCCGCTGGCGCGCGGTCTGCGGGAGAAGGTCGACTGGGGCCGGGTGCGCCGCGAGACCGGCGACGCGCCGATGGCGGCGGCCTTCCTGTACCTGTTGGAACTGCTCGACGTCATTCCGGTGGCCGCTCCCCATGAGCGGAGGGATGTCGATGACACGCGGTGACCAGGGGGCGTACCCGGTCGAGTACCGGATCGCGCATCTGCGGGAGCGGCTCGCGAAGGAGGAGGTCGGGGAGCTCGGCGTACGCATCGAACTACGCGGCGGAAGGGTGCTGCTCACCGGCACGGTGCAGACCGCCGAGCGGCGTGACGAGATCCTGCGTCTGGCGCGTGCCGAGCTCGCGGACCTGATGGTCCGCGCCGATCTCGTTGTCGCGGGCGCCGAACCGCCCGCCCGACATGAGGAGATGCCGTGACCGGCCCCGATGCGGTGATGGCCGCGGGTCGGGCCGTGCGTGACGTCGTACGGGTCGCGGCCGTCGGCGACATTCACCTCGGCCCCGACTGCGGCGGACTGCTTCGGCCCGCATTCGAGACACTGCCGGAATCCGCCGACGTCCTGCTGCTGGCGGGGGACCTGACGCGGCACGGCACGGTCGCCGAGGCGGAGGTGGTGGCCGAGGAGGTGCGCGATCTCGATGTTCCGGTGGTGGCGGTGCTCGGCAACCACGACTACGACGCGGGCCAGGAGGAAGGAGTCACGCGCACGCTGGAGGCGGCGGGGGTGGACGTCCTCGAAGGGCGAGCCGCGCGAGTGACGGTGGGGGAGCACATGGTGGGCATCGCCGGCGTGAAGGGCTTCTGCGGAGGGTTCGCGGGCCGCAGCGCGGGTGAATTCGGTGAGCCGGAGATGAAGGCGTTCGTCCGAACGACCCGGCGGGCGGCGGACGCGCTCCGGCACGCGCTCGCGGGACTGGCGGCGGACGGGTGCCGGGTACGGATCGCACTGACACACTTCTCTCCCGTGCCGGACACCCTGGCGGGCGAGCCGCTGGAGATCTATCCGTTCCTCGGGAGCTATTTGCTTGCGGAGGCGATCGACGCGGCGGGAGCGGACCTCGCCGTCCACGGCCACGCGCACCTCGGCGCGGAACACGGCACGACGGCGGGCGGCGTCCGTGTCCGCAACGTGGCCCAGCCGGTGATCGACCGGGCCTTTGCGTTGTACGACCTGCCCCTCGGTCGGCTGAGCGTGCCGCTGCCTGCGAGTGATCGCGCCTGAGACATCCAGTACCTGACGCCCGCCTCGGGGGCGATTCAGGCCGGCACCGACGAGAACGGGCTCTCATCGAGTCGCTGCAGAAGGTCGACCGGATCTCGGTAGACGGCGGCGGCGCCGGCCTCTTCCAGGTCGTGGCGAGGGATCCCGCCGCACAGCAGTCCCACGCACGTCACACCGGCCGCCGTGGCCGCCTTCTTGTCCCAGACCGTGTCGCCGACGAACACCGCCCGCTCGGGCGCCACCCGCGCCAACTCCAGGGCCTGCTCGACCGGTTCGGGCGCGGGTTTGCCCTCCTCGACGTCATCGGCGGTGGCCGTGTCCGAGATCGCGTCGTCGGCGTCGATCGCACGGCGCAGAGCTCTGAGCTCGTTGTCCTTGGCAGAGGTGACGAGCAGTACTGTCCAGCCCTTCCGTGCCAGCACCCGCAGCAGCTCGGAGGCCGAGTCCAATGCGGGAAGCCGGTCGAAGAACGTGGCGTAGAGGGTGTCGTGTGCGGCACTCAGACGATCGTCCTCCGTACGATCACGGCCCTCCCCCAGGAGGTGATCGAGCAGGTCCTCGCCCGGCAGACCGACAGCTCGATGGATGGCGTGCATCGGGACGGAGTGCCCCGCCTGGCGCAAGGCCTCCCACCACGCCGTCACATGCAGGTGGTTGGTGTCCGCGAGGGTGCCGTCGACATCGAACAACGCTGCGCGGCTCATCTCGACTCCTTCACCTCACACGTCCCGCAGGGCGGGCAGCAGTTTCGTCTCCGCCCAGTCCAGGAAGGGTGCTTGGTGGTCGCCCCCGATCTGGACCAGGGCGACCTCGGTGAACCCGGCTTCGACGTAAGGGCGCACGGCCTCGACGAAGGCGTGCACATCGTCACCGCAGGGAATCGCCTCGGCGACGTCCTCGGGACGTGTGTGTGCCGTGGCACCGGCGAAGCCCGCCGGGCCGGGCAGCTCGGCATTGACCTCCCAGCCGCCGAGGGCCCAGCGGAACTGCTCGTGCGCCCGAGCCACCGCCGCGTCGCGGTCGGGGTCGTAGCAGACCGGCAGCTGCCCGATGCACGGCTTGCCCGCGCCACCGTGCCTGGCGAACGCGCTCAGCAGGTCCGTCTCGGGCTCAGTGGCGATCAGTACGTCCGCGTGGCGGCCCGCAAGCTCGCACGACCGCTCTCCGGAGACCGCGATGCCGATCGGAGGCGGCGTCGGGGGAAGGTCCCAGAGCTTGGCGTTCTCCACGTCGAAATGCGTGCCGTGATGAGTGACGTACCCGCCGTCGAACAACCCGCGAATGATGCCCACAGCCTCCTCCAGCATCTCCAGTCGGACGTGGGCGGCCGGCCAGCCGGGTCCGACGATGTGTTCGTTCAGGTTCTCGCCGGAGCCGAGGCCGAGGCGGAAGCGGCCGTCGCACAGCAACTGCACCGTCGCGGCCTTCTGTGCGATCACCGCGGGGTGGTAGCGGAAGGTCGGGCAGGTCACGAACGTCATCAGAGGGATGCGTGCGGTCGCCTGCGCGGCCGCGCCCAGCACGCTCCACGCGTACGGTGCGTGCCCCTGGGAATCGAGCCAGGGGAACGAGTGGTCGGAGACGACGGAGAAGTCGAAGCCCACCCGCTCGGCTCCGACGACATGCGACACCAACTCTTGAGGACCGGCCTGCTCCGTCATCATGGTGTAGCCGATTCGTACCATATGGGGCGCCTTGCCGTAATGTCCCGCGACGAAACCCGCCCTACGCCGTGCTGGACGTCGCTTCGCTTTTCCGTGACACGGAAGGCAGGGGCGGGAACAGCGGATCGGCACGACTCGAACGTTCGCACGGATCCCGGCCGGACCGTCGGTGTTCTGGGGATCCCCGGCCGGGGCCGGATGCCCCGCGATCAGGCGCCCGACGTGCCGGTGGGCGGAGTACCCGCCAGCCTGGGAGGAGCTCTTCTGCACATACGACTCGGAGGTTCTCCGCAGTGGACCGACCTCGACATCCCAGCCCGGGCGGATGGCTCGGACGTGTGAAGCGGAGTGCCTCCGCCTTCGGCGAGCGTCGAGCGCGGCTCCGGGACCAGCGGGAAGCAGAGGACGACGGAGCCTGGGACGACTCGCTTCCTCCGGAGCTGCGACGCGGTGATGCGCCGAGCCCGCGAAGCCCCGCGACCTCGGTTCCCTGGGCCGTACGGGTGGCAGCCGAAGCCGGTTGGCGGTTCCTGGTGCTCGCGGCCACCCTCTGGGTGCTGATGCGGGTCAT
>NZ_JBHJTL010000124.1:0-20686 GCF_042264065.1 Streptomyces sp. NPDC056222
GGCCCCTGAGCAGGGACCGGGCCGCCGGATGCGGTGCGACGACGCGTCAGCTCTCGGGCTGAGCGGCCGCGGCCTTCTTCGTCGTGCGGCGACGCGGGGCCTTGGGGGCCTCGGCCGTCTCGGTGGCCTCCGCCGGAGCGGCGGCCGCCTTCTTCACCGTGCGGCGGCGCGGGGCCGCCTTCGGCTCCGAGGCGTCGGGGGCCTCGGCGGCGACGGCCTTCTTGGCCGTACGGCGACGGGGAGCCTTGGGGGCCTCCTCGACGACCGGGGCGGCCTCGGCAGCCGGAGCCTCGACGGCCGGGGCCTCGGCGGCGACGGCCTTCTTGGTCGTGCGGCGACGGGGAGCCTTGGGGGCCTCCTCGACGATCTCGGCGGCCACGGGGGCCGTCTCGACCACCGCGGCGGCCTTCTTCGTCGTACGGCGACGGGGCGCCTTCTTGGGCTCCTCGACGGTCTCGACCGGCGCGACCGTCTTCACCGGCGCGGCCGGAGCGAGCGTCGCGAGGGCGGCGGCGGCCGTCTCCGGAGTCTGGAAGGACACCGTCTCGTCGGGCTTCACGATGCGCGTACGGCGACGACGCGGAGCCTTGGGGGCCTCCTCGACCGCCGGGGCCGCAGCGGCGGCGGGGATCACCGGAGCGGCGGGAGCCTTGGCGGCGACCGGGGCCTTCGTGGCGACCGCGGCGGCGGGGGCCACCGGGGCCTCCGTCACCGTGGCGACAGCGGCCTCCGCGACCGGCACGCCGGCCGTACGGGTACGGCGACGGCGGCGCGGGGTGCGCGGCTCGGCGGGGGCGTCCTCCGCCACCGGAGCGGCGACGGCGGCCGTCGTCTCGTCCACGGTGGATCCACCACGCGTACGGCGACGCTGGCGCGGGGCGCGCGTACGGTCCGGACGCTCCTCGGCCGCCGGGGCGGCGGCCTGCTTGCGCCCACGGCCACCACGGCCGCCCGGCTCGCCCAGGTCCTCGAGCTCCTCCGCGCCCAGACCCGCACGGGTCCGCTCGGCGCGGGGCAGGACACCCTTGGTGCCCGCCGGGATGTCCAGCTCCTCGAAGAGGTGCGGGGAGCTGGAGTAGGTCTCGACCGGCTCGTGGAAGTCCAGCCCCAGCGCCTTGTTGATCAGCTGCCAGCGCGGGATGTCGTCCCAGTCGACCAGGGTGATGGCCGTGCCCTTGGCGCCCGCGCGGCCGGTGCGGCCCACGCGGTGGAGGAACGTCTTCTCGTCCTCCGGCGACTGGTAGTTGATGACGTGCGTGACGCCCTCGACGTCGATACCGCGGGCGGCGACGTCGGTGCAGACGAGCACGTCGACCTTGCCGTTGCGGAACGCGCGCAGAGCCTGCTCGCGGGCGCCCTGGCCCAGGTCGCCGTGGACCGCGCCGGACGCGAAGCCGCGCCGCTCGAGCTGCTCGGCGATGTCGGCCGCCGTGCGCTTCGTACGGCAGAAGATCATCGCGAGCCCGCGGCCGTTGGCCTGCAGGACGCGGGAGATCAGCTCCGGCTTGTCCATGGAGTGCGCGCGGTAGACGCGCTGCGTGATGTTGGCGACGGTCACGCCCTCGTCGTCCGGCGCGGTGGCGCGGATGTGCGTGGGCTGCGACATGTAGCGGCGGGCCAGGCCGATGACGGCGCCGGGCATGGTCGCCGAGAACAGCATGGTCTGACGCTTCGGCGGCAGCATGTTGATGATCTTCTCGACGTCGGGCAGGAAGCCCAGGTCGAGCATCTCGTCGGCCTCGTCGAGGACGAGGGCCTTGACGTGGGACAGGTCGAGCTTGCGCTGGCCTGCCAGGTCGAGCAGACGGCCCGGGGTGCCGACGACGACGTCGACGCCCTTCTTGAGCGCCTCGACCTGGGGCTCGTACGCCCGGCCGCCGTAGATGGCGAGCACGCGGACGTTACGGACCTTGCCGGCGGTCAGCAGGTCGTTGGTGACCTGGGTGCACAGCTCGCGGGTCGGGACGACGACCAGGGCCTGCGGGGCGTCGGTCAGCTGCTCGGGCTTGGCCCGGCCTGCCTCGACGTCCGCGGGGACGGTGACGCGCTCCAGGAGCGGCAGACCGAAGCCGAGCGTCTTGCCGGTGCCGGTCTTGGCCTGGCCGATGACGTCGGTGCCGGAGAGCGCGACCGGAAGGGTCATCTCCTGGATGGGAAAGGGGGACACGATGCCGACGGCTTCGAGCGCCTCGGCCGTCTCGGGAAGAATCCCGAGCTCTCGGAAAGTCGTAGTCAGGGTGCTGCCTCTTCTGTGAGACGCGGCGCGAGGCGAACGCTGGGGGTCGTACCGTGCCGATTCGCTTCCGGCCGGATCGACGAATGGATCACAGCCGGGTGGCGCGGGACCACTGCCGTCGCTCGAGCGTCGTGCCGCTTGAGGGACCCTCTCCTGCAGGTGCGCGGGGAGGGCTGTCGGGTCGGAGCCAGTCGGGCCACCGACCGGGCATCCTCATTCATGAGTCGGCCCACCGTGTACGTCCGAACGTGCGAAAGCATGTCCGCATACTCAGCAGGCGCTTTACCACTGTACCCCGGATTCGCGCATGTGTGTTGGGGGAATTCGTGATGAGGGCGCGGTCACAGTGACTGACCAGGGCCTTACGCGGGTCGGGGAGCGGGCTATTGTGCGCTTCATGGAGACGCCTGACAACGCCACGCCCGCCGGAGAGACCGCCGCGGAGACCGCCGAAGAGTTCACCGGGATCGCCGCCCAGGACTGGGCCACGGCCTCGGCCGAGCCGCAGTACCGCGCCGCGGTCGTCGACCTGCTCGGCGCACTGGCCTACGGCGAGCTGGCGGCCTTCGAGCGGCTCGCCGAGGACGCCAAGCTCGCGCCGACGCTCGCGGACAAGGCGGAGCTGGCGAAGATGGCCTCCGCGGAGTTCCACCACTTCGAGCAGCTGCGGGACCGGCTGGCCGCCGTCGACGCGGAGCCGACGGCCGCGATGGAGCCGTTCGCCAAGGCGCTGGACGACTTCCACCGCCAGACCGCTCCGTCGGACTGGCTGGAGGGCCTGGTCAAGGCGTACGTCGGTGACTCCATCGCCTCCGACTTCTACCGGGAGGTGGCGGCCCGCCTCGACTCCGACACGCGCCGGCTGGTGCTCTCGGTGCTCGACGACACGGGCCACGGCAACTTCGCCGTGGAGAAGGTGCGAGCCGCGATCGAGGCCGACCCGCGCGTCGGCGGGCGGCTCGCGCTGTGGGCCCGCCGGCTGATGGGCGAGGCGCTCTCCCAGGCGCAGCGTGTGGTCGCCGAGCGCGACGCGCTCTCCACGATGCTGGTCGGCGGTGTCGCCGACGGCTTCGACCTGGCGGAGGTCGGCCGGATGTTCTCCCGTATCACCGAGGCGCACACCAAGCGCATGGCCGCGCTGGGTCTGGCGGCGTAGACGGGTCGGTCACGGGTCCTGTGCGGCGGCGCTGTTCACGCCGCCGCTGATCGTCGCAGCCGACGCGAGGCGGGGCGGATCAGCAGCGAGAGCAGGACCGTGGCGACCGCGACCGCGCCGAGCAGCGTGGCCAGGGCGTGACCGGGGCCCAGGGCCCCGTGCGTCACCAGGGCGCCGAAGACGGCACCCAGCGAGCCCGTGGTGAGGACGACCCCACGTGCGGGGAGGCGTTCGGGCAGCCGGTGCACGGCCGCCCAGGCCAGGGCGAGTCCGAGCAGGGCGGAGCCGAGAGCTTCCAAGAACACGGGATCACCTCGCGTGCGGTGCGGGGCGGGCAATTCGGTCACAGGCCGTCCTACCCGGGCCGCCCCGGACGCAATCCTCTTCGGCGCCCCTCACCAGGACATTCGCCCACGGTGTAGGCGGGACCGGGCGCCAGGACACACGGAAGGCCCGGCGGATCGGATCCGCCGGGCCTTCCCCTGTTCGGCCGTACGTCTCAGAGAGCGCCGAAGCCCACGCGGCGGACCGCGGGCTCACCGATCTCCACGTACGCGATCTTCTCGGCCGGCACCAGGACCTTGCGGCCCTTTTCGTCCGTGAGGCTGAGCAGCGCCGCCTTGCCGGCGAGCGCGTCGGCCACGGCGCGCTCGACCTCCTCGGCGGACTGCCCGCTCTCCAGAACGATCTCCCGGGGTGCGTGCTGCACGCCGATCTTGACCTCCACGGCTATGTCCCTCCGAACGGTCAGCGTTGCGCGTCTCCCGCGCCGTACGGTGCACACATTAGCCCGGTGAGGGGACCCGCACGGCGCACCCGCCGCACGCCAGGAGCGAACAGCCGGGAGGGAATAACCGGGACCGGGGAGTGGGACTCAGCCGCCGTCGGTGATCGGCTGGCCGTCCGTCGGGTGCAGCGGGAAGCCCGCGATACCGCGCCAGGCCAGCGAGGTCAGCAGGGCCACCGCCTTGTCGCGGGGAATGGCGGACTCGCTGGAGAGCCAGTAGCGCGCCACGACCTGCGAGACGCCGCCCAGGCCCACGGCCAGCAGCATCGACTCGTCCTTCGAGAGGTTGGTGTCCTCCGCGATCACGTCCGAGATCGCCTCGGCGCACTGGAGGCTGACCCGGTCCACGCGCTCGCGCACGGCCGGCTCGTTGGTCAGGTCGGACTCGAAGACGAGACGGAACGCGCCGCCCTCGTCCTCCACGTACGCGAAGTACGCGTCCATCGTCGCCTCGACCCGGAGCTTGTTGTCCGTCGTCGACGCCAGCGCCGTGCGCACGGCCTGGAGGAGCGACTCGCAGTGCTGGTCGAGCAGAGCCAGGTAGAGCTCGAGCTTGCCCGGGAAGTGCTGGTAGAGCACCGGCTTGCTGACGCCCGCCCGTTCGGCGATGTCGTCCATCGCGGCGGAGTGGTACCCCTGCGCGACGAACACCTCCTGGGCCGCACCCAGAAGCTGGTTCCGTCGGGCTCGGCGCGGAAGGCGCGTGCCCCGAGGGCGTGCTGCCTCTGTCTGCTCGATGGCTGTCACGCCGCCTCCCAAAAATCGATCCATGCGCGCTGTGGCGCCGCGCCCGCCATCGTACTTTTGGGTAACCCGGCTGTGCGCGGTGCGGACGCAGAATTTCACGGACCGGACGTCCGGGGCGACAGGCGATTCAAGATTAAACCGAACAAATCAGCGGTAGTCGTCTTCGTCCAGGGTGACGACCCGTGCCTGCTCGGACGCGTCCGCCGGGTTCGCGGAGTCCTGTTCGAGATGCGTGGGATGCTCCTCCTCCTGCTGCTGGACATCCGTGTGCTGCTCGGCGGCGTCGGCCTCCGGGATTTCCTCGTCGAGCACCGCGACCTCTTCCTCGGCGAATGTGTCCGGCTCGGTCGGATCGACAGTCATGCGATTCCTTCCGGCGTGCGGGTCCTCTCCGATGGCCCTCTCTTCGAGCGTAGGAGCACACCTCGCGCGGCGCACCCGTACCTGTGACGCCACACACACGCCCCGCCGCGTGATCGTCTCGTAATATTGCGGCCATGTCGTCGACCGAGCTGCCGGAAACCCGGACCGCCGCCGCACCGCCCGCGTCGCGAACCCGCGCCGTACGGGTGGCGGACGGCGAGGAGTTGCGCTCCGTCGCCCTTCCCGGGCTCACGCTGACCGTGCGCGCCCGCCCCGGTGACCGGCCGGGCCTCCCGCCCGCGCTCTACGTCCACGGGCTCGGCGGCTCCTCGCAGAACTGGTCGGCACTGATGCCGCTGCTGGCCGACCAGGTCGACGGCGAGGCCGTCGACCTGCCAGGCTTCGGCGACTCCCCGCCGCCCGACGACGGCAACTACTCGGTCACCGGACACGCCCGGGCCGTCATCCGACTTCTCGACGCCGCAGGCCGCGGACCGGTCCACCTGATCGGCAACTCGCTCGGCGGCGCCGTCTCCACCCGCGTCGCCGCGGTCCGCCCCGACCTGGTCCGCACCCTCACCCTGGTCTCCCCGGCCCTGCCCGAGCTGCGCGCCCAGCGCACCGCCTGGCCGACCGTGATGCTCGCCGTGCCGGGCGTCGCGCCCCTCTTCGCGAAGCTGACCAGGGGCTGGACGCCGGAGCAGCGGGTCCGCGGGGTGCTCGCCCTCTGTTACGGAGACCCCGGTCGGGTCTCCGACGAGGGCTTCCGACACGCCGTGGAGGAGATGGAGCGGCGCCTGGAGCTCCCGTACTTCTGGGACGTCATGGCCCGCTCCTCGCGCGGCATCGTCGACGCCTACACGCTCGGCGGTCAACACGGTCTCTGGCGGCAGGCAGAACGGGTGCTCGCGCCGACCCTGCTCATCTACGGCGGCCGTGACCAGCTCGTTTCGTACCGGATGGCGCGCAGGGCGGCCGCCGCGTTCCGCGGCTCGCGCCTCCTGACGCTCCCGGACGCCGGACATGTGGCCATGATGGAGTACCCCGAGACGGTCGCCAAGGCCGTCCGGGAACTGATCGAAGCCGAGAAACACGGCACACACGACAGCGGCGGGAGCTGATCCGGGGCGTGGGACGACATAGTCGGAAGGGCCCCGCGCCCGCTCCCCCCGTGGATACGGGGCAGCGCGAAGCGGCGGGGTCGGGGACGGGACGCCGCAGGCGCGCGCCGGGCCAGGACGGGTACACCCCGGCGGCGCAAGGACAGCAGAGTCCGTACGGGCAGAGCGGATACGGCCGCCCCGGCGGCGCGGGACCGCAGCAGGGCGCCGGGCAGACCGGCTACGCCCAGGGCACGTACGGGCAGGGCCCGCGCACGCAGGGCCCGCGTAGCCAGGGCGGATACGGACAGGGCGGGTACGGGCAGGCTCCGAGCACCCAGGGCCCGCGCACCCAGGGCGGGTACGGACAGGGGGCGTACGGGCCCGGCGGCGGTCGGCCGGTCTGGGACACCCCGATGCACGGCACGCCGATCTACACCGCCCCCGACGACACGGCGGTACGGGGCGGGCATCCCGAGCACGCCGACACGCCGGCACGGCCCCAGCGCTACATGGACCTGCAGGAGGAGCCCCGGCCGGCCCGGGACGAGACCGCACCGCAGGCCCCCTTCATCCCCGGTCAGCGGCGCGAGTCCCGCCCCGAGGAGCTTCCCGAGGAGCTTCCCGAGGAACCGCCGGCCAGGACCGGCGGCAAGGGCCGGACCTTCACCGGCATCGCGGCCGCCGCCGTCACCACCGTCCTCGCCGTCGTCGTGGCCGGTCAGGTGGCCGAACGGGACTCCGGCAGCCCGTTGGCCCACTCGGCCGACGGCTCCGCCGACCGGGCCATCGAGGACGACGCCTCGCGCTCCGACATCCGGCCGACACCCACGCAGGCCGCACCCGTCGCACCCAGCGCCCCCGCCGAGCCGCCCACCTACGAGCAGCTGATGTCACGTCAGTTCCCCATCGACCCCAAGCTCAAGGGCTCGGGCGAGTTCGAGGCCGTGGCCGGCTTCGACAAGGCGCCGGGCAAGGGAAGGAAGATCCGCTACCGGGTCGACGTCGAGAAGGGACTCGGACTCGACGCGGCACTCTTCGCGCAGGCCGTGCAGAAGACCCTCAACGACGAGCGGAGCTGGGCCGGTCAGGGCGAGATGACCTTCGAGCGGATTTCCAGCGGGGACCCGGAGTTCGTGATCACGCTCGCCAGTCCCGGCACCACCGGTGTCTGGTGTGCGAAGTCCGACCTGGACACCACCGTCGACAATGTCTCCTGCGACTCCGCGTCCACCTCCCGGGTGATGATCAACGCATTCCGCTGGGCCCAGGGCTCGGAGACCTTCGGCGCGAAGGCGATGTTCGCCTATCGCCAGATGCTCATCAACCACGAGGTCGGACACCGGCTCGGACACAGCCACGTGTCCTGCCGTACGCCCGGTGCCCTCGCCCCTGTCATGCAGCAGCAGACCAAGTCCCTGAACGTCGAAGGCATCAAGTGCCGCCCCAACCCCTGGGTGCATCCAGGGAGTTGAGGCCCCGTCAGGATGCCCGGACCCGTCGAAGGTGACCGCATCGCGAGACGGGTGTCTCGAATTCACTGATCGCGCGTTGACATCGCTCGCGCGGTCGTAGATATTTCTCGGCATGTCGCACCGTCACGTCACCTTCGAGCGCGCCGCCATAGAGCTGGCGCTCATCGGCGTGACCGGACACACCGTGTCCGACATTCTCTGTAGCTGACTCCGCCCGAGCGCGCGTCGGCCCTCTTCTCCTTTTCGGACTCTGCCGCCGCATTTCCGTGCCCGGGTTCCCCTCCGCTCGCAGGCGCGGCCTTCACGTATTCACCGGGGTACTCCCTCTCGTCGCCGCTGCCCGCGTGCGGAATTTCCGCATTCTCTTCTGCGCCGCGCCACGCGGTATCGGCATTCATCCGAGAGGTCTTTCCCATGCGTCAACCGTCCGTCATATCGCGCCGCCTGGCAGCGGCCGCCATCGGTCTCGTCCTGGCCTCGGGCGCCGTCGCCTGCGCCGGCCCCCAGGACGGAGCGGGCGACAAGGCCGCCGGTGGTACGGGCGAGGGCACGCCGAGCAAGGGCGGCACCCTGACCGTCCTCAACTCCGAGGCGCAGTCCGACTTCGACCCCGCCCGCCTCTACACCTCCGGCGGCGGCAACGTTCCCTCCCTCGTCTTCCGTACGCTCACCACCCGCAACCGCGAGGCGGGCGCCGCCGGCACGCAGGTCGTCCCCGACCTCGCCACCGACACCGGCCGCCCCAACAAGGACGCCACCGAGTGGACGTACACGCTGAAGGACGGCCTGAAGTTCGAGGACGGCACGCCGATCACCAGCGCCGACGTCAAGTACGGCATCGAGCGCTCCTTCGCGGCCGAACTCTCGGGCGGCGCACCGTACTTGCGTGACTGGCTGGTCGGCGGTGACGCCTATCGGGGTCCGTACAAGGACAAGAAGGGCCTCGCCTCGATCGTCACGCCCGATGCGAAGACGATCGTCTTCAAGCTGAGGAAGCCCGAGGGCGAGTTCCCCTTCGTCGCCACCCAGACCCAGTTCGCCCCCGTGCCCAAGGCCAAGGACACCGGCGCCACGTACGAGGAGCACCCGGTCTCCTCCGGCCCGTACAAGGTCGTGAAGAACGAGAACGACGGCGAGCACCTCGTCCTGGAGCGCAACGAGCACTGGGACCCGAAGACCGACGAGGAGCGCAAGGCCTACCCCGACACGATCGACGTCAGGTCGGGCCTGGACGAGGCCGTCATCAACCAGCGCCTGTCCACCTCCTCGGGCGCCGACGCCGCCGCCGTCACCACCGACACCAACCTCGGCCCGGCCGAGCTCGCCCAGATCGGCTCGAACAAGGAGCTCGCCGCCCGCGTCGGCACCGGACACTTCGGCTTCACCAACTACATCGCCTTCAACCCGAAGGTGAAGCCCTTCGACAACATCAAGGTGCGCCAGGCCGTCGCGTACGCGATCAACCGCACCAGCGTCGTCAACGCGGCCGGCGGCTCCGCGCTCGCCGAGCCCGCCACCACCTTCCTGCCCGAGCAGAAGGCCTTCGGCTTCACGCCCTACGACCACTTCCCGGCCGGGAGGACCGGAGACCCCGCCAAGGCCAGGGAACTCCTGAAGGAGGCCGGCTACCCGAACGGGCTCACCGTCACACTGCTGCATTCCACCGCGCAGAACCGCACGACGAGCCCGGAGATCGCCACCGCCGTCCAGGAGGCGCTCGGCAAGGCCGGTATCACCGTGAAGCTCGACGGCCAGGAGCCCAACTCCTTCAACGAGAAGCGCTGGAGCGTCAAGGACGCGCCCGGCCTCTTCCTCTCCCGCTGGGGCGCCGACTGGCCGGCCGGCGGCCCGTTCCTCGCGCCGATCTTCGACGGGCGCCAGATCGTCACCAATGGCTCCAACTACAACCACGCGCAGCTGAACGACCCGGCGGTCAACAAGGAGATCGACGAGATCAACAAGCTGACCGACCTCAAGGCCGCCGCCGTCCGCTGGGGGGCGCTCGACAAGAAGATCGGCGAGCAGGCTCTCGACGTGCCGCTCTTCCACCCCGTCTACAAGCGGCTCGTCGGCAAGGACGTCAAGAACGTCGTCATCAGCGACTGGACCGGCGTCCTCGACGTCTCGCAGGTCGCGGTCAAGTGACCACGACGGCCCAGGCGACGGTGCCCGTGGCGGAGATCCCCGCCACGGGCACCGCCCGGCAGGTGTGGCGGCGCCTGCGCACCCGCCCCTCGGCGCTCGTCGCCGCCGGAGTCCTCGCCCTGCTCGTCCTCCTCGCGGCCGCCGCGCCGCTCCTCGCCGCGCTGGCAGGGCAGGACGCCACCACGTACCACGACGACCTCGTCGACTCGGCCCGAGGCGGGGTCCCGCTCGGCTCCTTCGGCGGGATCAGCGCCGACCACTGGCTCGGCGTCGAACCGGGCACCGGCCGCGACCTGTTCTTACGGCTCCTCCACGGCGGCCGGATCTCCCTTCTGGTCGCCGTCGGAGCGACGGCCGTCCAGGTGCTCCTCGGGCTCGTGATCGGCCTGGCCGCCGGACTCGGCAACCGTGTCGTCGACGCCGTCCTCGGCCGGCTGACCGATGTCCTGGTCGCGCTGCCGATGCTCGTGCTCGCCATCGCCCTGACCGCCGTCGTCCCCCCGGACTTCCCGCGGCCGCTGCTGCTGATCCTCGTGATCGGAGTCCTCGGCTGGGGCGGTACGTCCAAGATCGTGCGGGCGCAGACACTCACCCTCAAGAGCCTGGACTTCGTGGCCGCGGCGCGGCTCGCGGGCTCCGGCCGATGGCGGGTCGCCCGGCGCGAGCTCGTCCCCTCGCTCGCTGCGCCCGTCGTCACGTACGCGGCGATCCTCGTGCCCGTGAACATGGTCGTCGAGGCCTCGCTCTCCTTCCTCGGTGTGGGGGTGAAGCCGCCGACGCCGTCGTGGGGACAGATGCTGTCGACCGCGCAGACCTGGTTCCGCGCCGACCCGACGTACGTGCTGCTGCCCGCCGGAATGCTCTTCGTGACCGTGCTCGCCTTCACGGTGCTCGGCGACGCGGTGCGCGCGGCCCTCGACCCGCGCGAGGCCGGCCGGCTCGGCGTCGGCACCCGCAAGGAGACGCCTTCATGACGCGCTTCGTCCTCAAGCGGCTCGCGGGGGCCGTGCTCGTCCTTCTCGCGCTGTCCGTCCTCGTCCACGCGCTCTTCCGCCTCGCGCCCGGTGACCCCGCCCGGCTCGCCTGCGGCGAACGCTGCAGCCCGCAGCAGGTGGCCCAGGTGAGCGAGCAACTCGGCCTGAACCAAGGCGCCTTCGCACAGTACGGACAGTTCCTCCAGGGCGTCCTCGTGGGCCGTGACCACAGCACCGGCACCTCCGTGCTCCACTGCGACGCGCCTTGCCTCGGCCTGTCGTACCAGACCGACCAGCAGGTCACCCAGCTCGTCCTCGAGCGGCTGCCCGCCACCGCCTCGCTCGCCCTGGGCGCGATGGTCATCTGGCTCGTCGTCGGCGTCGGCACCGGGCTGCTCTCCGCGCTGCGCCGCGGCGGCCTCACCGAGCGGACGCTGACCGTGCTGACCCTCGCCGGGACCGGCACACCCGTCTTCATCCTCGGGCTGCTCCTGCTGATGGCCGTCTGCGCGTACCTGCAATGGCTGCCGTTCCCCACGTACGTGCCGCTCGGCGAGGACCCCGAGCAGTGGGCGTGGAACATGCTCCTGCCCTGGATCACCCTCGGCTTCTTCGAGTCCGCCAAGTACGCGCGACTGACCCGGAGTTCCACGCTGGAGACGCTCGCCGAGGACCACATCCGCACCTTCCGGGCGTACGGCGTGAGCGAGCGGGCGGTCGTCGGGCGGCATGCGCTGCGCGGCGCCGTGCCGCCGGTGATCGCGCTCAGCGCGGTCGACCTCGGCTCGATGTTCGGCGGCGCCGTGCTCACCGAGTCCCTCTTCGGCATCCCCGGGCTCGGCAAGACCCTCATCGACGGGGTGCGGGAGATCGACCTGCCGGTGGTGGCGGGGGTGGTGATGGTGATGGGCGCGGCCGTGGTCCTGGCGAACGTGATCGCCGACCTGCTGTACGCCGCCGCCGACCGAAGGGTGGTTCTGACATGAGCGCGCTGGTGGGGGTCGACGGCCTCACGGTGGAGTTCGACGGGGCGGTACGGGCCGTGGACGGACTGTCGTTCACGCTGGACGCGGGCCGGGCGCTGGCCCTCGTCGGCGAGTCCGGCAGCGGAAAGTCGACGGTGGCCGGCGCGCTCCTCGGGCTGCACCGGGGGACGGGCGCACGGGTGGCGGGGACGGTCGAGGTCGGCGGGATCGACGTCGGCCGTGCCTCCGCCGCCGAACTGCGCGCGCTGCGGGGCGGGGTGGCGGCGATGGTCTTCCAGGACCCGCTGTCGTCCCTCGATCCGTACCTCGCGGTCGGCGACCAGATCGCCGAGGTCCACCGGATCCACCACCCGCGATCCAGGCGGGCCGCCCGTGCCCGCGCGGTCGAGGTCCTGGACCGCGTCGGCATCCCCGACGCAGCGCGCCGCTCCCGCGCCCGCCCGCACGAGTTCAGCGGCGGGATGCGCCAGCGGGCGCTCATCGCGATGGCGCTCGCCTGCGAGCCGCAGCTGCTGATCGCCGACGAACCGACCACCGCACTCGACGTCACCGTCCAGGCCCAGATCCTCGACCTGCTGCACGAACTGCGGCGCGAGACGGGCATGGGTCTGCTGCTGGTCACCCACGACGTGGGCGTGGCGGCGGAGAGCGTCGACGAGGTGCTTGTGATGCGGGCGGGGCGGGAGGTCGAACGCGGCCCGGTACGGGAGGTCCTCGCCGCGCCCTCGGAGCCGTACACCCGGACCCTGCTCACCGCGGTGCCACGCCTCGACGGGCCGCTGCGCGAGCGGCCCCCGGCGGTGGGCGAGCCGCTGCTCGAAGCGGTCGGCCTGCGGCGGGAGTTCGGGCGCGGGAAGGCACGCGTCACCGCCGTCGACGGCGTGTCGCTCACCGTGCGGGCGGGGGAGACCCTGGGGATCGTGGGCGAGTCCGGCAGCGGCAAGACGACGCTCGGGCGGATGCTCGTGCGGCTGCTCGATCCGACCGGCGGCCGGCTCCGGTACGGCGGTGCGGAGCTCGGGGGCCTCTCGCGCGAGCTGCAGATGGTGTTCCAGGACCCCGTCTCCTCACTCAACCCGCGCCGCTCGATCGGCGAGTCGATCGCGGACCCCCTGCGCGCGGCGGGCGGCCGCGACGACACCCGGATCCGGGCCCGGGTACGGGAGCTGCTCGACCGGGTCGGGCTCGATCCCGACCGTTACGACGCCTATCCGCACGAGTTCAGTGGTGGGCAGCGCCAGCGCGTCGGCATCGCCCGCGCGCTGACCGCCGAACCGAAGGTGATCGTCTGCGACGAACCCGTCTCCGCGCTCGACGTGACCACCCAGGCACAGGTCACCGCGCTCCTCGCGGAGCTCCAGCGCGAACTCGGGCTCGCCCTGGTCTTCATCGCGCACGACCTGGCCGTCGTACGGCAGGTCAGCGACCGGGTCGCGGTCATGCGTCGGGGCCGGATCGTCGAACAGGGCACGGTCGAGGAGGTGTACGGCTCGCCCCGGGATCCGTACACGAGACAGCTGCTCGCCGCCGTCCCGTCCCTCGACCCCGTCCTCGCGACCGCGCGCCGCGAACGGCGGCAGGAGCCGGCCGCAGCCTGACTCTCCGTATGTACAACGCCCCGTAGCGCGACGAAACGCGACTGGGGTGGGAAAGTTACGTGCATTCACCCCTTCCGGTGGCGCGACGGACAACCGTCCATCGCGCCACCGGTATATCCGCTTACGTTCTTCCCGCTGCGAGTCGCCGAGCCACGGCGCCGCAAGGCAAGGGAGATCGGGGGTGTGCTCATGCGGATCGGACTGCTGACGGAGGGTGGCTACCCGTACGCCACGGGTGAGTCCAGGCTCTGGTGCGACCGGCTCGTGCGCGGGCTCGCGCCGCACGACTTCGACCTGTACGCCCTCAGCCGCAGCGCCCGGCAGGAAGAGGCCGGCTGGGTCGACCTGCCCCCGCAGGTCCGGCGCGTCCGCACGGCCCCGCTCTGGGCGCCCGACGACGACGGACACACATACGGCCGACGCGAACGGCGGTCCTTCGCCGGCCACTTCGGAGCGCTCGCGACAGGCGTCTGCGCCGAGGACGACGCGGCGGCCGCGCGCGCCTTCGCCGACGGGCTCTACGGACTGGCCGGACTGGCCCGCGAGCGCGGCGGTCTCTACGCGGCCCTCCGCTCCGAACTCGCGGTCCGCACCCTGGAGACCGCCTGCCGCGCTCCCGGCGCACGCCGGGGCGTGGCGGACGCCACCGTGCCCGACTACCTCGCCTTCGTCGACCAGTTGGAGCGCGCCCTGCGCCCGCTGTCGCTCGACTGGTACGGCGAGGACGGGCTCGGCGCGGTCGACCTCTGCCACGCCGCGTCCGGCGGATCGGCGGCGCTTCCCGGTCTGTTGGCCAAACGCTTCTTCGGCACTCCGCTGCTGGTCACCGAGTACGGCGTCCAGCTGCGCGCGCACTACCTCGCCGCCACCGACGCACCGCTGTCCGCGCCGGTGCGCGCTCTGCTCGCCGCCTTCCACGGCCGGCTCGCCGCCGAGGTCTACCGGCAGGCCGCGCTCCTCACCCCCGGCAACACGCACGCCCGCCGCTGGCAGGAGAGGTGTGGTGCCGACCGGGCCAAACTGCGCACGGTCTACCCGGGCATGGAGTCCGAGCGGTTCACCGAGGTCGGCGAGGACGAGGAGAGCGGCGACCCGGCCACCCTCGTCTGGGTCGGCCGCGTCGAACCCGCCAAGGACCTGATCGCCCTGCTGCACGCCTTCGCCGAGGTGCGCAAGGCCCAGCCCGACGTCCGGCTGCGGATCATCGCGGCCCCGGTGCGCGAATCCGGCGCCGAGGCGTACCTCGCGCACTGCCGGGCGCTCGCGGCGCAGCTCTTCCCCGACGAGGCCGCCGGGGCACACGACGTCGGCGAGAACCCGGTCACCTTCGAGGAGATCGGCGGACCGGAGGCGCCGACGCTCGCCGAGGCGTACGCGGCGGGCGCGGTCGTGGTCCTCTCCAGCGTCGTCGAGGGCTTCCCGATCAGCCTGGTCGAGGCCATGTTCTGCGCGCGGGCGACGGTCTCCACGGACGTGGGCGCGGTCGTCGAGGTCATCGGCGGAACCGGACTCGTCGTGCCCCCGCGCAATCCGCGGGCGCTCGCGGACGCGTGCCTCGCGCTCCTGCGCGACCCCGAGCGCCGCTACCGCCTGGGCGCCGCGGCCCGCGCCCGCGCGCTCGAGCTCTTCACCGTCGAACAGAACCTCGCGGCATTTCGCGGCATTTACCTGGAACTCCTCTCCCACGCACCCGTGCGCCGCCATGCCGCCGAGGGCGTCCCCTTCGCCCACCCGGCGGAGGCGTACGTCCCCGGCACCTGGGCGGACCAGCCCGTGAGCGCCGTCGTCGCGGGAGACCCCGATGCCTGAAGGAGACACCCCCATGCGCGGCCCCGCCGCCCCGGACTCCCGCGCCGAGGCGCTCCTCGAGACGACGGCGCTGACCGTCGCCGTGACGGTCTCCGTGAAGACCGACGGGCAGCCGCCGGCGGCGACCCCGGGGTGGGGTCGCCGGGGAACGGCCGACGGGGTACCCGGGGCGAGGCCCGCCACGGGGGAGACCGGGGACCCGCGTCAGGCGCCCCCCGCACGGGACGGCGCGGACCTCGACCTGCGGTCGGTGGGCGGACCGGACGCGGACCGATCGGCCGATCCCCGGGCGCGACTCGCACCACGGGACGCGGACGAGGTACCGCGTTCCCGCTCATGGGCGGGAGCGGCGACGATGCCGTCGCCCGGGACACCGGAGGCCCGGCACCTGCGGGCCGCCTCGGCCCTGCCCGGAAGACGGGAGGCGAGCGACGCCTCGCCCACGCAGCCCTGGGCCGCGGCCCCGCAGACCGAAGCCGTGCCGTCCCGGCAGGTCGGGAACGGGCCACACCCGCAGGCCGCGTTCGGCATGGGGGACGCGCCAGGCCCGTCAGGGTCCGGAGGTGGGCAGTACCGCCAGGCCCCGTCCGGCGCCGGTGCCCCACCCAGGGCTGCGGCCGCGCAGGTCCCGCCCGGCGCCGGGGACGTGCCCGGCCCGCCCGCCGCCGATGCCGCCCCGCACCGGCAGGCTCCGCCCGGTGCCGACGTCCCGCCGGATGTGCACGCCGGCCCGCACCGGCAGGCTCCGCCCGGTGCCGACGTCCCGCCGGATGTGCACGCCGGCCCGCACCGGCAGGCTCCGCCCGGTGCCGACGTCCCGCCGGATGTGCACGCCGGCCCGCACCGGCAGGCTCCGCCCGGTGCGGACGTCCCGCCGGATGTGCACGCGGCCCCGCACCGGCAGGCTCCGCCCGGTGCCGACGTGCCGCGGGACGTGCACGCCGCCCCGTACCGGCAGAACCCTTCCGGCTCCGGCATCGCCCCGCAGGCTGCCCCGTACCCGCAGGCCGCCCCGCAGCCGCGCGCCGTCCCGGGCGGCGAGGGCGCCGGAACGGCAGCGGCTGCCCCCGAGGCCGTTGCCAAGCCCCATCGGCGAGGTTCCGCCGATCCCGTCAAAGCGCTCATGCATCGGCACCGGGAGCTGTGTGAGCGGGCCGTCGATCCGTTGGAGATCGCCGCCGGGCTCGAGGCCCACGGGGTCACCGACAGGACCGCGGCGCGGTTCCGGCATCGGGACGTGTTCTCGCTCGCCGAGGAGCTGTACGCGCGCGTGCCCCGGCAGAACGGGGCGCCCCCGCGTCCCGCGATCGAGGACGGAGCGCGCTCCGGGTGGGCCGGGTGGACCGTGGCCGCCCTCGCGCCCGGAGCCGTCGCCGCCCTCACCGTCACCGGACTCGCGCTCACCGAAGGGCCCGTGCGCCTCGCCGTCGGCGCGGCCGGGGCCCTCGGCCTGGCCGCCGCACTCGCCGTCGCCGTCCGGCGCGGCCCCCTGCGTGCTGCCGGCCGCACCGTCCCCGCCGCCCGCGTCTGGACCCTCTGGCTCCTCGCGTACGCGGTCGGCGGGGACGGTCTTCTCCGACAGGTGCTCGCCGGCGGACCCGACGGCGCCTGGGACATCACGCCCCGGCCCCTCCTGGGCCTCGCCCTCGCCGTCGCCCCCGCCGCCTGGTGCGCCCGGCTCTTCGCCACCAGGGCCCGCCGCAGGCTCACCGTCAGCCGCGGCCTGGAGGACTTTGCCGCCGGCACCCGCCCCTTGCTCCTGGCCACCGTGGCCCTCCATCTGGCCGTCCTCGCGGGCCTGTTGGCCGTGACCGGCTTCGCGCCCGGCGCCCTCGCCCTCGGCGCGCTCCTCCTGCTCGCCCGGCTCCTCACCGTCCACGGGTTCCCCGAGACCGCCGCGAGCGGCCTCGCCGCCGCCTGCGCCGCCGAGGCGCTCGCCCTCGCGAGCGTCCTGGCGGGCCGCGTGCCCGGCTGCGACCTCCTCGCGGTCCCGGTCCGCGCCCTCGTCGACACCTCGGGCCCCGGCGCCGTACCCACCCTCGTCTGCGGCGCCGCGGCGCTCGGCCTGCTGGCCCACGCCACCGCCGCCCTCTCCCGGGCCTCGGCCCACGCCGCCACCGGCACCTGAACCCCGGCGCACCCGCGGAGCCGACGCCGCGGGCGCACCCACCCCGCAGGACCCCATCCCAAGGAGACGAAAGAGACATGACCTCCCAACCCCCAGCAACGGCCGGTCGGCACGAAGGGGCCGCACGATGAGGGTGCTGCTGCTCGGAGCCAACGGATTCCTCGGCCGCTTCGTCGCCGACCGGCTGCTCGCCGACCCGGCCGTGCACCTCACCGCCCTCGGGCGGGGCGACGACGCCGACGTACGGTTCGACCTCGCCGGCGGCAGCCCCGGCGCCCTGACCCGGTTCCTGGACGCCGTCCACCCCGGAGTCGTCGTCAACTGCGCGGGCGCCACCCGCGGCGGCGCCCGCGACCTGACCCGGCACAACACCGTCGCCGTCGCCACCGTCTGCGAGGCCCTGCGCCGCAGCGGCTGTGGTGCCCGGCTCGTCCAGGTCGGCTGCGCCTCGGAGTACGGGCCCAGCCAGCCCGGCTCCTCCACCGCCGAGGACGCGGTGCCCCGCCCCGGTGGCCCCTACGGGGTGTCGAAGCTGGCGGCGACCGAACTCGTCCTGGGGTCGGGGCTCGACGCCGTCGTGCTCCGGGTGTTCTCGCCCGTCGGCCCCGGCACCCCCGCCGGCTCCCCGCTCGGCCGTCTCGCCGAGGCCATGCGCCGCGCCATGCAGGCCGGTGACGGCGAGCTCAAGCTCAGCGGCCTCGGCGTGCAGCGCGACTTCGTCGACGTACGGGACGTGGCCCGCGCCGTCCACGCGGCCTCGCTCTCCGCCGCCCAGGGCGTCGTCAACATCGGCACCGGCCGCGCGGTCAGGCTGCGCGACGCCGCCGCCGTACTGGCCCGCGTCGCGGGATACGCCGGGACCCTGCACGAACTCGACGGCCCGCACGGCCCGCCCCAGCGACCCGTCATCGGCGCCCCGCGCACCGAGACCATCGCCGAACAGCTGGCCGCCGCGCCCTTCCCGTACCCCGACGGCTGCGGCAGCTGGCAGCAGGCCGACGTCCGCACCGCACGCGACCGGCTCGGCTGGCGCCCCAGGATCAACCTGGAGGAGTCGCTCGCCGACATCTGGATGGAGGCGGCATGTCGCATCTGACCACGAGCACGACCGGAGCCGTACGGATGGCGGAGTTGGGCTTCGGGGTCCCCGGCTACGCCCACCCGCTGCTCGCCCCCGTCGAATGGGCGGAACTGACCCGCCCCGGCACCCCCCTGCACTGGGCCGTGCTCAACGTCGCCGAAGGGCCGGGGGACCGGCCCGACCCGCACTGCCTGGAGGCGGCCGGCCGACTGCGGAACGCGGGGATCAGGGTCCTCGGGCATCTGGACCTCTGCCACGGCTCGCGCGAGTTCGGCGAGATCGTCTCGGACGCCCACCGCTTCCTCGACTGGTACAAGGTCGACGGCTTCTACCTGGAGCGGTGTCCCACCGACCGGGTCGACCTGCCCGAGGTGAGGCGCGTCACGGCCACCCTGGAGGCGGTCCTCGACGGCGAGGCCCACCTCGTCCTCGGCCATGGCACCCATCCGTACCCCGGCTACGCCGAGACGGCCGACCAGCTGGTCACCTTCTCCGGGCCGTGGGCGGACTACCGCTGGTCGCAGGTGGCCGAGTGGACCGCCGAGTATCCGCCGGAGAAGTTCGTCCATCTCGTCCACGGGGTGCCGCGCAGTCACCTGGACGAGGCGATGCGGATCGCCCGCTGGCAGGGAGCGGGGACGATCTTCTTCACGGACCACGCGGACCGCACAGGACAAACCGACCCATTCCAAACTCTGCCCGGCTACTGGGACGAAATCGTCTCGCGCATTGGACCGGGTGTCTCGGAATGAGAAGGGCCGTGGCAGTGTTACGGGGAGAACAACCGTACTGACATACCGACCAACGGAGCCCCCGTGTCGCTGCCACCCCTGGTCGAGCCGGCTGCCGAGCTCACCGTAGACGAGGTCCGCAGGTACTCCCGCCACCTGATCATCCCGGATGTCGGGATGGACGGGCAGAAGCGGCTGAAGAACGCCAAGGTGCTCTGTGTGGGCGCCGGTGGCCTCGGTTCGCCGGCCCTGATGTACCTGGCCGCGGCCGGTGTGGGCACGCTCGGCATCGTGGAGTTCGACGAGGTCGACGAGTCGAACCTGCAGCGCCAGATCATCCACAGCCAGGCGGACATCGGCCGTTCCAAGGCGGAGTCCGCCAAGGACTCGGTCCTCGGCATCAACCCGTACGTGAACGTGATCCTCCACGAAGAGCGGCTCGAGGCCGAGAACGTGATGGACATCTTCAGCCAGTACGACCTGATCGTCGACGGCACGGACAACTTCGCCACGCGTTACCTCGTCAACGACGCGTGCGTGCTGCTGAACAAGCCGTACGTCTGGGGCTCGATCTACCGCTTCGACGGCCAGGCCTCCGTCTTCTGGTCCGAGTACGGCCCCTGCTACCGCTGCCTCTACCCGGAGCCCCCGCCGCCGGGCATGGTCCCGTCCTGCGCCGAGGGCGGCGTCCTGGGCGTGCTCTGCGCGTCCATCGGCTCCATCCAGGTCACTGAGGCGATCAAGGTCCTGACCGGCGTGGGCGACCCGCTGGTCGGCCGACTGATGATCTACGACGCCCTGGAGATGCAGTACCGCCAGGTGAAGGTCCGCAAGGACCCGAACTGCGCGGTCTGCGGCGAGAACCCGACCGTCACCGAGCTCATCGACTACGAGGCCTTCTGCGGCGTCGTGTCCGAGGAGGCCCAGGAGGCGGCACTCGGCTCGACGATCACTCCCAAGCAGCTCAAGGAGTGGATCGACGAGGGCGAGAACATCGACATCATCGATGTCCGGGAGATCAACGAGTACGAGATCGTCTCGATCCCCGGCGCGCGGCTGATCCCGAAGAACGAGTTCCTGATGGGCAACGCCCTCCAGGACCTCCCGCAGGACAAGCGGATCGTCCTGCACTGCAAGACGGGTGTCCGCAGTGCGGAAGTCCTCGCGGTGCTCAAGTCCGCGGGCTTCGCGGACGCGGTGCACGTCGGCGGCGGCGTCATCGGCTGGGTGAACCAGATCGAGCCCGAGAAGCCGATCTACTAGACCCACGTAGGTGTACGAGAAGGGCCCGGACCTGACAACAGGTCCGGGCCCGTCTAGTTCTACCCGCGAGGAGCAGCGCGTGCCGGACTTTGGGGCCGTGCCGTCCA
>NZ_JBHJTL010000125.1:0-20522 GCF_042264065.1 Streptomyces sp. NPDC056222
TTCATGGAGCGGACGACGAGATTCGAACTCGCGACCCTCACCTTGGCAAGGTGATGCTCTACCAACTGAGCCACGTCCGCCTGCGCCGTAGCGCGGAGCCAACTATACCCAACCTTTCTCCCGTGCGAGACGCACCGCCGTATGACGGTTCTCGGCGCCGAGCTTCGCGGCGGCGGAGGAGAGGTAGTTCCGGACCGTTCCCGGTGACAGCGAGGCCCGCTCGGCGATCTCCGCGACGGGCGCCCCGTCGGCCGCGAACTCCAGCACCTCGGCCTCGCGCGCGGTCAGCGGGGAGTCCCCGGCGGCGATCGCGTCGGCCGCCAACTCCGGGTCCACGTAACGGTTTCCGGCGTGCACGGCGCGGATGAGCTCGGCCAGCCGCTGGGCGCTGACGGTCTTGGGCACGAAGCCCCGCACGCCGGCCGCGAGCGCCCGCTTGAGGTGTCCGGGGCGGCCGTGACTGGTCACGATCATGGTTCTGCAGTCGGGCAGTTCGTCGCGGAGGGATGTGGCGACCCTCACACCGTCGAGGCCCGGCATCTGCAGATCGAGGACGGCGACGTCGGGGCGGTGGGCGCGGGCCATGGCGAGCGCCTCCGGCCCGGTGGCGGCCTGGGCGACGACGACGAGGTCGTCCTCCAGGGCGAGGAGCGCGGCGAGGGCGCCCCGGATCAGGTGCTCGTCGTCGGCGAGCAGGACGCGTACGGTGCCGGCGGTCACGCGGCCGCCCCCGACCGCTGTACGGGCACCAGGGCCGCCACTCGGAACGTACCTCCGTCGCCCGGTCCCGCCTCCAGGGTCCCGTCCACCGCCGCGAGCCGTTCCCGCAGCCCGGCCAGGCCGGAGCCGTGTCCCATCGCCGCACCTTCCCGTACGCCGTCGTTCCGTACCGTCAGCAGCACCGAACCGTCCTTCTCCCGCAGCGAGATGGCACATCGCTTCGCGTCGCCGTGCCGCAGTACGTTCGTCGTGGTCTCCCGGACGACCCAGCCGAGCACCGACTGGACGGTGCCGGGCAGTTCGACCGTCACCGGGTCTATCGCGCAGTCGATGCCGGCGGCACCGAGCACCCCGCGCGCGCCTTCCAGTTCGACGCGCAGGTCCGCCTCGCGGTAGCCGCGCACGACGTCCCGTACCTCCCGCTGGGACTCCTGAGCGATCCTCTGCACCTCGATCATCTGGTCGACGGCCTCGGGGCGTTCGCGCCGGGCGAGCTGCACGGCGAGTTCGCTCTTGAGCGCGATGACCGACAGGTTGCGGCCCATGACGTCGTGGAGGTCGCGGCCGAAGCGGAGCCGTTCCTCGGCGACCGCGAGCCGGGCCTTCAGATCGCGGGAGCGTTCCAGCTCCCAGACCATCTTCATCAGCCAGCCGGAGAACCCGCATGCGGCGACGAGTCCGCCACCGCCCAAGAGGATCCCGACCGCGTAGCCGAACGCCTCTGCGGGGTCGATCCCCATGGCCGCGACGGCGGCGCCGGTCGCGAGTGAGGCGGCCGGGGCCACGTACAGCATCCGCCGGGGTCGTCGCACGCACAGCACGAGGCTGCCCAGGGTGAACGTGACCAGGCCGGTGACGACGGCGGCGGCGACCGAGATGTCCGCGAGCACCCCCGTGGCCCGCAGTGCGATCACGATCAGTGAACCGGCCGCCGTCAGGGTGATCAGCGCGGTCGCGAGGCGGACCGGTCGATCGCGCCGGTCCAGGGCCCAGTCCAGGGCGCGTGAGGAGAGCACGGCGGTCAGCACTGCGTGTCCGCAGACCAGCAGCGCCAGCGCGAGGGCGAGCGGGGTACCGACCGGGTGGTCCCCGGAGCTGGAGAACGGAACCAGACCGATGGCGCCGATCTCGATCACCGTGAAGAAGTGGAAGCTCCACCGGGTGTACAGCTCGACCTTGGCCGCAGTGCTGCGGCCGCTCCACCACCCCGTCAACCTGGACACGCCCGGGCCCCTTTCTAGCGACGCGGTTCCCAGCGGAACCACCGTCGGACAGCAAACACGGTGATCACGCCCCAGGCCAATGTGTTGAGGACGGCGGTCAGCAGGTCCTTGGTGTCGCCGACGCCGAGCCAGCCGACGCGGACGAGCTCCATGACGCCGCTGAGCGGCAGCAGTCGGCAGATGTCGGCGACGAGGTCCGGGAGCACGTCGCTGGGGAGCATCAGCCCCGAGCCCACGGCGGAGACGAGGAAGAACGGCAGGGTGGTGAGGCCGGCGCTCTCCACGTTGCGGGTGATGGCCGTGGTCGCGGCGGCGAGTCCGGCGAGCAGGAGGATCGCGGCGAGGAGTCCGAGGACGAGGAGCTCCGGCCGTCGCGGCGCGGGTACGTCGAGGGCGAGGGTGCCGCCGACGGTCAGCACGGCGCACTGGGCGAGCGCGATGGCGGAGGAAGGGAGCGCGGTGCCGGCGAGGATCTCCAGGTCGCTCGCCTCGCCCGTGCGCAGCCGCTTGAGGACGAGCTCCTCGCGCCGGGCCACGAGGGCGGACGTCAGCCCCATGTAGACGACGAGGACGAGGACCAGCCCGGTCCCGCCGATGAGGGTGGCGCCCGCCATTCCCATGGGCAGTTCGTCGGTGCCCATCTGCGAGAGCGTCGACCGCATCGTGAAGATCATCAGCAGCGGCATCAGGAGGGCGATGAAGAGGTTGTTCTTGTTCCGCCCGAGGAGGGTGAGTTCGGCCCGCCCCAGCGAGGTCATCCGGCGTGCGGTCGCGTTCATCGAACAGTCTCCAGGGCGTCGTTGCGGGAGGCGATCTCCAGGAACGCCTCTTCGAGGGAGGCCGAGCGGGCGTCGAGCCCGTCCAGCCGCACACCGGCCTCGCGGGCCCAGTCGAGGAGTTCACCGAGCGCGTCCTGGAGGTGGTGCGTACGGATCTCCACGCGCCGGCCCTCGGCGGCGGCCTTGAGGCCGAGCGGGATCCGGCCGGGCGCCACGTCCTCGGGGAGGACGAAGCGGATGCGGGCGGGCCGGGCGGCGGTGACCTCCGCCGGGGTGCCCGAGAGCACGATCCGGCCCTGGTTCATGATGGCGAGCCGGTCGGCGAGCGACTCGGCCTCCTCCAGGTAGTGCGTGGTGAGGACGACGGTCGTGCCCGTGTCCCGAAGCTCCCGCACGAGCGCCCAGGTGTCGCGCCGGCCTTCGGCGTCGAGTCCGGTGGTCGGCTCGTCGAGGAAGAGGACCTCGGGGCGGCCGAGGAGGGCGAGCGCGAGGTCGAGGCGCCGCCGCTCTCCGCCGGAGAGCTGCTTGATCCGCACGTCGGCGCGGCGGCCGAGGCCGACCTGCTCCAGTGCCTCACCGGTCGGCCGGGCGTTGCTGGTGCAGCCCGCCCACATGCGTACGGTCTCGGCCACGGTCAGGTCGGAGGGGAATCCACCCTCCTGGAGCATGATCCCGATCCGGGGCCGGACGGCGGTGCGTTCGCGGTACGGGTCGTGGCCGAGGACGTGGACCGTGCCGCCGCTGGGAGCGGCGAGGCCCTCGAGGAGCTCGACCGTGGAGGTCTTTCCGGCTCCGTTGGTCCCGAGCAGGGCGAAGATCTCGCCCTGGCGGACGGCGAAGGAGATCCCGTTGACGGCTTCGAAGCCGCCGGAGTAGGTCCGGCGGAGGTCGTCGGCCTCGATCACGTTGGTCATGACTTCAGCTTCCCGGCGGTCGGAGCCGGTCGGCAGTGCGTGCTGTCATCGCTGCGCATGACAAATGTCAGATGCCGATCGGCAGGCACGACGGCCGCTCGGCATACGACAAAGGCCCCGGTTCCTGAGAACCGGGGCCTTTGCTCCCGAGCGGACGACGAGATTCGAACTCGCGACCCTCACCTTGGCAAGGTGATGCTCTACCAACTGAGCCACGTCCGCATTGCTGCCGCTCAGCTCTCACTGGGCGGTGCGAGCACCACTGTACCTGATCCACAAGTGGAGTCGGTAATGCGATGCAGAGCGGGTGACAGGAATTGCACACTGCGCCTTCCCCCTGGAAGGGGGATGTTCTACTACTGAACTACACCCGCACGCTGCGTGAGGTTCGGCCCTGCGGCCTCGCCCCTCGGCGTGATCCAGACTCTAGCCGATCGGCAGGGGTGCAGTGCAACTCCGCTTCCGGCGCGGGGTGTCTTCCTCGACTCAACTGGCTTCGCGGAAGGCTTCGTAGACCCGCTTGGGGATGCGTCCGCGGGCGGGCACGTCCATCTTGTTGGACTGGGCCCAGGCGCGGACCGCGGCCGGGTCGGGGGCCAGGGCGGTGTGCTTGTACGAAGCGACGGACGCGGCCGAGCCGCCGGCCCTGGCGGTGGCGGCCTTGCCGGTCAGCTTCCGTCCGGCCGCGAGGTAGGGCGCCAGCGCCTTGCGCAGTTTCTTTGCATTGGCGGGATTCAGGTCGATCTCGTACGTCTTCCCGTCGAGGCCGAACGCAACCGTTTCCGCCGCTTCTCCGCCGTCGATGTCGTCGAAGAGAGTGACCACTACTCGCTGAGCCACGGATATCGGTCCTTTCGTGTCGGTCCGCCGTGCCGTTTCGGCGTACAGAACGCCTCTGACGTGCGGCGACACCGGCTTTTCGGCTGCCCCGGGGAAGTGCTGCTTTCCTCTGTATTCCTTTGTACAGCGGTAGGCGTCGCATTGTGAAGCCCAGCCAATTGCATCAGCGTGTCCCGCCGCAATGGGCCGCGCGATATTTCACTTGAATTTTCCGTGAGGGTCTTTGGGTCTCTTTGTAGGGTCCTCCAGTCTTCTACCCGCGTAGAATTTGGAGGCAGGTACGCTGAGGGAACCGCCCACGCAACACACCACCGGGAGTGCCAGTGGCACGCGTCGTAGTCGACGTCATGCTCAAGCCGGAGATCCTCGACCCCCAGGGGCAGGCGGTGCAGCGTGCACTGCCCCGCCTGGGATTCGCCGGAATCGCCGACGTCCGCCAGGGGAAGCGCTTCGAGTTGGAGGTGGAGGGACCGGTCGACGACGCCGCCCTCGCCCGCATCCACGAGATGGCCGAAACCTTCCTTGCAAACACCGTGATCGAAGACTTCGTCGTGAAGGTCGAGTCGTGACCGCACGCATCGGGGTCGTGACGTTCCCCGGAACGCTCGACGACCAGGACGCGCTGCGCGCGGCCCGCCTCGCGGGCGCCGAGCCCGTTTCGCTCTGGCACCGCGACAAGGACCTCAAGCAGGTCGACGCCGTGGTCCTGGCCGGCGGCTTCTCCTACGGCGACTATCTGCGGGCCGGAGCCATCTCCCGCTTCTCGCCGGTGATGGAGACGATCATCGAGCAGGCGAAGGCGGGCATGCCCGTCCTCGGCATCTGCAACGGCTTCCAGATCCTCACCGAGGCCCATCTGCTGCCGGGCGCGATGCTGCGCAACAACCACCTGCACTTCATCTGCCGCGACCAGAAGCTGCGGGTGGAGAACGCGGACACCGCGTGGACCGTGGACTACGAGCAGGGCCAGGAGATCCAGGTCCCGCTCAAGAACATGGACGGCCGGTACGTCGCCGACGAGCGGGTGCTCGACGAGCTGGAGGCCGAGGGGCGGGTGGCCTTCCGCTACCTGGACATGAACCCCAACGGCTCGCTCCGTGACATCGCGGGCATCACCAACGCCGCGGGCAACGTGGTCGGCCTCATGCCGCACCCCGAGCACGCCGTCGAGCCGCTGATCGGTACGGGCCGTACCGACGGCCTCGGTTTCTTCACCTCGATCCTCAAGAAGCTGGTCAACGCCTGATGACTCTGGACACGGTCAAGCATGCGACCGAGACGCCGGACAGCGAGCAGCCCTGGAAGGAGCTCGGCCTCAAGGAGGACGAGTACGCCCGCATCCGCGAGATCCTCGGCCGCCGTCCCACCGGTGCCGAGCTCGCCATGTACTCCGTCATGTGGTCCGAGCACTGCTCCTACAAGAGCAGCAAGGTCCACCTGAAGCAGTTCGGCGAGAAGGTCCCGGAGAACGACGCCATGCTCGTCGGCATCGGCGAGAACGCGGGCGTCGTCGACGTCGGCCAGGGGTACGCGGTCACCTTCAAGGTCGAGTCGCACAACCACCCCTCGTACATCGAGCCCTACCAGGGCGCGGCCACCGGCGTGGGCGGCATCGTCCGCGACATCCTCGCCATGGGCGCCCGCCCGGTCGCGGTGGTCGACCCGCTGCGCTTCGGCGCGGCCGACCACCCCGACACCAAGCGCGTGCTCCCCGGAGTCGTCGCGGGCATCGGTGGCTACGGCAACTGCCTGGGCCTGCCGAACATCGGCGGCGAGGTCGTCTTCGACGAGTGCTACCAGGGCAACCCGCTGGTCAACGCCGGCTGCATCGGTGTCATGAAGCACGAGGACATCCACCTCGCCAAGGCCTCCGGCCCCGGCAACAAGGTGATCCTCTACGGTGCCCGGACCGGCGGCGACGGCATCGGCGGTGTCTCGGTCCTCGCGTCCGAGACCTTCGACGACACCAAGCCCACCAAGCGCCCCGCGGTCCAGGTCGGCGACCCGTTCCAGGAGAAGCTCCTCATCGAGTGCACCCTGGAGATCTTCAAGGAGAAGCTGGTCGCGGGCATCCAGGACCTGGGTGGCGCCGGACTCTCCTGCGCGACCTCGGAGCTGGCCTCCGCCGGCTCCGGCGGTATGCGGGTCGAGCTCGACCGGGTCCACCTGCGCGACGCGACGCTCTCGCCCGAGGAGATCCTCATGAGCGAGTCGCAGGAGCGCATGTGCGCGATCGTCGAGCCCCAGCACGTCGACCGCTTCCTGGAGATCTGCGAGAAGTGGGACGTCATCGCGGTCGTCATCGGTGAGGTGACGGAGGGCGAGCGCCTGGAGATCTTCTGGCACGGCGAGCAGATCGTCGACGTACCGCCGCGCACGGTCGCCCACGAGGGCCCGGTCTACAACCGGCCGTACGCCCGCCCGGAGTGGCAGGACGCGCTCCAGGCCGACGACGCGAACAAGCTTCCCCGGCCGCAGAACGGCGAGGAGCTGAAGGACCAGGTCCTGAAGCTGGTCTCCTCCCCGAACCAGGCGTCGAAGTCCTGGATCACGGACCAGTACGACCGGTTCGTGCAGGGCAACACCGTCCTCGCGCAGCCCGAGGACGCGGGCATGGTCCGTATCGACGAGGAGACCAACCTCGGCGTGGCCATGGCCACGGACGGCAACGGCCGGTACGCGAAGCTCGACCCGTACACGGGTGCGCAGCTCGCGCTGGCGGAGGCGTACCGCAACGTCGCCGCCTCCGGTGCCAAGCCGCTGGCGATCTCGGACTGCCTGAACTTCGGTTCGCCCGAGGACCCGGCCGTGATGTGGCAGTTCGCCGAGGCCACCCGTGGTCTCGCGGACGGCTGCCTCCAGCTGGGCACCCCGGTGACCGGCGGCAACGTCTCGCTGTACAACCAGACGGGCGAGGTCGCCATCCACCCGACGCCGGTCGTGGCCGTGCTCGGTGTGATCGACGACGTCAACCGCCGTACGCCGATCGCCTTCGCGGAAGAGGGCCAGCTCCTCTACCTGCTCGGCGACACGCGTGAGGAGTTCGGTGGCTCGGCCTGGTCCGAGGTCGTCCACAAGCACCTGGGCGGTCTGCCGCCGGCCGTGGACCTCGACCGGGAGAAGCTGCTCGGCGAGATCCTGATCTCGGCCTCCCGCGACGGCATGATCGATGCGGCGCACGACCTGTCGGACGGCGGTCTGGTGCAGGCGGTCGTCGAGTCCTGCCTGCGTGGCGGCACGGGTGCGCGTCTGGTCGTCCCGGACGGTCTCGACGCCTTCACGTTCCTCTTCAGCGAGTCGGCCGGCCGTGCGGTCGTCGCCGTCCCGCGCAGCGAGGAGCTCCGCTTCACCGACATGTGCGGCGCGCGGGGTCTGCCCGCGACCCGGATCGGTGTCGTGGACGGCGAAGAGGTCGACGTGCAGGGCGAGTTCAGCGTCTCCCTTGAGGAGCTGCGCGCGGCCCACGAGGCGACCATCCCGGGCCTGCTGGTCTGAGCATCATCTGACGCATCGCGGTACGGGAGCCCCCGTCCGGACCTTCGGGTCCGGGCGGGGGCTTTCTCGTTCCCTGGTTGCGTGAGATTACGTAATTACGTAATCTCAAGGTATGGAGCTGGAAGAGCGGGTCGCCGAGCTGGAACGCCGGATGGCGGCCCTGGAGGGCGCGGAGCGCCCCGCACCCGAGACCGTCGACGGCACCTTCTGGGCCCTGGAGGGGCTCAAGGCGCAGCTCGCGGACGCGGGCACGCAGGGCGAGGACGGCGCCGTGCTGTTCACGGGAGCGGTCCGGCTGCCGACCCAGGAGCGGTACGAGTGGCAGTTCGGCGCCTTCACCGAGCGGCTGCTCGACGAGGACTGGGCCGAGACCGCCGAGTCCTTCGCCGCGCTCGGCCATCCCGTACGGCTCCGGCTGCTGCGGGAGATCCTCGGCGGCCGGCGCACCGCCGCCGAACTGGCGGATCTCGAGGAGATCGGCACGACCGGCCAGATCTACCACCACCTGCGCCAACTGACCGGCGCCGGCTGGCTCCACACCGTCGGGCGCGGCCGCTACGAGGTCCCGGGAGCCCGGGTCGTCCCGCTCCTGGTGGTGCTCACCGCCGCCCGTCCATGACCGCCATCGTTCAGGGGGAACGTTTCATGTCTTCGCGCAAGATCGCGGTGGTTCTCCACCGCGCGCTCTGGCTGGTGTTCGTCGTGCAGGCGCTCGCCTCGGTCCTCGTCGACCTGCCGTATCCGTACTGGGTGGGCTGGCTGCCGGCCGTCGCCGGCGCCACGCTCGGGATCACGCTCGCCAGGACCGCGGGCCGGCGGGTCGCGGCGACGCCCCGGGCCACGGTCGAGGTGGATCCGCCGGTCACCGGGAGCTGGTCCGCCCTCAACAGCCCGGCGGACCGGACGCCCAGCCACGGCACCCACCAGTTCGGTCAGACGTACGCCATCGACATCGTGGCGGAGGACGAGGCACGCCCCCGTCCGGCCTTCGCCGGGCTGTGGCCGGTGTTCCGCCGGAGCGAGGACTTCCCGGCCTTCGACGCACCGCTGCTCGCGGTCGCCGACGCGACCGTCGTCCACGCCGAGGACGGACAGCGGGACCACCTCAGCCGCAACTCGCTGCCCGCCCTGGTCTATCTGATGCTGGTCGAGTCCAGTGTCCGGGCGCTCGGGGGAGCCCGCCGGGTCACCGGGAACCACCTCGTCCTCGATCTCGGGGACGGCACCTACGCGATGTACGCGCATCTCAAGCGCGGCTCGCTCGGGGTGCGGGCCGGTGAACGGGTGGTGGCCGGCCAGGAACTCGCCCGGTGCGGCAACTCCGGCAACTCCACCGAGCCGCACGTGCACTTCCAGCTGATGGACGGCCCGGACCTGGACACGGCGCAGGGCGTGCCGTTCACCTGGCGCGGTGTCGGCGTGCCGAAGAACGGGGAGAGGTTCGTGGCGGGGCGCGAGGCCTACTCGGCCTGACCCCAGAAGGCGTCGTTCTCGTCCATGTTCTCGACGCACTCGTCGACGTCGGTGATCTTGCCGCCGACGATGGTGAAGAAGAGCGCGCCGTGCATCTCGATACCGCGGTCGCCGCGGTCGGCGTGGAACTTGTGGGCCGCTATGGCGTGCCCGCGGCCGTCGACGGTGATGCTTTCGAGGTCGACCCGCATGGTGCCGTGGGTGAGCGCGCCGAGCTGCTCGTAGTAGGCGACGCAGTTGTCCACGCCCTTGTGGTGCCCGGATATCCGGTTGTCGCCCGGCGCGTGGTGGGTGCAGTCCGAGGTCATCAGCGAGCGGATGGTGTCCATGTCTCCCTGGGTGAACGCTTCGTAGCCCCGGCGGACCAGGACGGTGTCAGGGTGCTCAGCCATGACTGATCGACCCCTCTCCTACGCGTAGGTGTCTGCTGGCGGCCCTCCCTCTCCAGTCTCCGACTACCCTCGCCCCCATGCCACCGGCCAAGAAGCGCACCCGCAGCTACGACTCCGCCAAGACCCGGGCTGCGGTGCTCGCCCAGTTCCGGAACGTACGACAGGGGGTGCTCGCGCTGTCGCCCGAGCAGCTCGACGGGCCGACCCGGCTGGGGGAGTGGACCGTACGGCAGCTGGCGGCGCACATCTCGTGGATGGTCGACTCCGTCCCGCACTGCCTGGGGATGCCCGAGCCGGCGAAGCAGGAACTCGCGCTGCTCGACTGGCCGTTCGTGACCGCCTCCGGCGCCGAGCGGATCGACGAACACACCCGGGGGATCGAGTCCTCCGATCTGCCGGCGTTGTACGCGCGGACCCTGGAGGCGTACGAGGAGGGGATCGCGGGCGCCACGGACGACCGGCTCCTCCCGATCAGCTTCGGCGCCATGCGGCTGGCCGACTTCCTGGTGACCCGCACGGTCGAGCTCGTCGTCCACACCGACGACCTCAACGCGGCGACCGGACTGGACATCCCGTACGACCGGCAGGCCCTGGCCGCCTGCACCCGGCTGCTCGCCGACGCGCTCGCGGTGAAGGCCCCGGGAGGGGCGGTCGAGGTGCGGGTCCCGCCCTTCGCGGTCGTGCAGTGCGTGGAGGGGCCGCGCCACACCCGTGGCACCCCGCCCAACGTGGTCGAGACCGATCCGCTGACCTGGATCCGGCTCGCCACCGGCCGTACCGGCTGGTCGGAGGCCCTGGACGCGGCCAAGGTCGACGCGAGCGGCGAACGTGCCGACCTCTCCGGCCTGCTGCCGCTGATGGGCTGAGCGGCACCGCGCGGGAGGCGGGCGGAACCGTCCGTACCGCTCGCCCGTCCCATCCCCATGCTGAAGACACGTCCCATCGCAGCCACCGCAGTCCTGGCCTCGCTCGTCGTGCTCTCGGCGTGCGGCACCGAGAAGGCCGGTTCCGATCCCGGCGCCGGAACCGTCGCCCCTGACGTGCCCGTCACCGGAGTCCACTGGGCCTTCGACACGGTCACGGTGGCCGGCAAGGAGACCACGGCGCCCGACGGCGCCCACATCGAGATCGCCGCGAACGGCCAGGCGTCGGGGAACAGCGGCTGCAACGGCTTCGGCGCCGAGGTGTCGGTCCAGGGGGACAAGGTCACCGTGAAGCAGGGCCAGGGCACCGAGATGGCGTGTCCGGGGGAGCGGGGCGCCTTCGAGGCCGTGCTCCAGAAGGCCTTCGCCGGCACGCTGAAGGCTCGGCTGGAGGGCGACCGGCTCACCCTCACCTCGGACGACGGCAAGAACACCGTCGCGCTGACGTCCGAGCCGCCCGCCCCGCTGAACGGCACCGTCTGGGCCGTCGACTCCCTGGTCTCGGGCGGGACGGCCTCCTCACTGCCCAAGGGCAGCGAGGGCAAGGCCGACTTCGTCATCGACAAGGACGGCCGGGTCCGCGGCAACATGGGCTGCAACCGGTTCACGGCCATGGCGAAGGTCACCGCGGAGACCCTCACCGTCACAGGACCGGTCGCGACCACGCGCATGATCTGCTCCGGTCCGCAGATGGAGCTGGAGACGAAGCTGTACGAGCTCCTCGACGGACCCCTCTCGTACGAGCTGCGCCACCGCACCCTGACGCTCACCGGCGCCGACGGCGAGGGCTTCGCCGCGACCGCGAAGCCCGCACCGAGCGCGACCCCGTAGGGCCTCGGGGCCTGTAGACCCCCGGGCCTGCGGCCTCAGGACCCGTACGGCAGCAGACCGGCGTCGATCCGTTCCCACGCCACCCGGAGTCCGGCGAGCCGCTCCTGCTCGTACGGGGCCCGGTCCGCCTGTTCGCGGGCGTCCTCGGTCAGGTGGAAGAGCTGGTCGCGCCCGCTCTTGCCCCGGTAGTACTTCCAGTCGCCGCGGCGCAGCGCCCGCTCGCCCCGCACCCGCCAGAACAGGTCGCGCTCGGCGACCTTCTCGCCGCGCAGGAGGTGCCCGGCGAGGCTGATGCCGTCGAGCGGGTAGGTGGGGTGAGGTCGGGCGCCGCCCAGTTCGAGGAGGGTCGCGGTCCAGTCGGGGGTGTACACCGGCAGGTCGCTGACCTGCCCGCCGTCGATCCGGGCGGGCCAGCGCAGGACGGACGGAACGCGGATGCCGCCCTCCTGGAGGGAGCCCTTGTTCCCCGCGAGCGGCCAGTTGTAGGAGAACCGCTCGCCGCCGTTGTCGCTGGCGAAGAAGACGAGCGTGTCGTTCTCCTGGCCCGAGCGCTTCAGCGCCCCCAGGACCTCGCCCACCGACCGGTCGAGGTCCTCGACCATCTCCTTGTACTTCTCGATCGAGCCGCCGTCCTGGTGCCAGAGGGCGGAGCGGTCGCCCGCCTTGATCCGTCGGACGATCTCGGCGCTCGCCTCCTCGTCGCCGTCGGCGATCCACGGCCAGTGGGGGGTGGTGAAGTTCAGGTTGAGGAGCCAGGGCTTCTCGTGGTCGCGGGCCACGTACTCGCTCGCCCGCTCGGTCAGGATCCGGGTGTAGTAGCGCAGGTCCTTGTACTGCGCGTCGCCCTCGTAGAGGTCGTACTCGCCGCCGAGGCCGAGCTTGGAGTAGTACTCCAGGGCTCCGCCGAAGTTGCCGAAGAACTTGTCCCAGCCCGAGCGGGTGGGGGAGTAGTCGGGGAGGTAACCGCAGTGCCACTTGCCGATGAGGGCGGTGGCGTATCCGGCCTCGCGCAGCCGGGAGGCGAGGGTGGGATGGGTCGGCTCCAGACCGACGGACTTGTCGGCGATCGGCTCGGCGAGCCCGCCCTTCGTACGGCCGGGGAAGCGGCCCGTGTAGAGGCTGAAGCGGGTGGGGGAGCAGGTCGCGGAGCCGGAGTAGGCGTTGGTGAAGCGGACACCCTGGCGGGCGAGGCGGTCCAGGTGCGGGGTCCGGATGTGCGGGGACCCGTAGGAGGACAGGTCGGCCCAGCCGAGGTCGTCGCCGAGGATGAACAGGATGTTCGGCCGCCGGGAGTGCCGGCCGCGGGCGGCACGGAACGGCCGCTCCCCGGCCTGCGCGGTGTCGGCAGCGGCCTGGGCCGTGACGGCACCGGCACCCAGCGCGCCGACGGCGGCGGCCCCGACGGCTGCCCCTCCGAAGGCACGTCGGGACAGGGGGATCTTGGGCGTGGGCATGGGGCTCCTTGGAAGCTGCGGGATGCGGGGAGGTCCTGGCGGGCGCGGGACGGCGCGCGGCGGTACGGCCCGGACGTGGGCCGTGGCTCAGGAAAGGGCGCGCCGGACGCCGGGCGGACGGCGGCCGCGGGGGTCCGTGTGGACTCCCGCGGTCAAGGGCGCGTGGGTGGGATCAGGCGCAGCGACAGATGGCGCTGGCGACACGGACGAGGTCCACGTGTCGGCGCGCGACGAGGGTGACCGCACGGTCACGCACAGGCTGCATGGCGGGGAGCCTGGCCCAGGGCGCGTGCACCTGTCAACGGCCGTCCCAGTCCCCGGAACGGCGCTCTCCGGGGCCCCGGCGCCGGCAACGGGCCCGCCCGGTGCGACTCCCGTCACACTCCCGGCCCGTCGGGAGCACCGTACGAGCGTCCGCTTGCATTCGCCCGGTCGGGCGGGAGCCCGTTCCCGCCTAGGCGGAAAGGTGTCTACGCACATCAATGGATCAGTTTGTGCGATCCCACCACTACGGCACCCCTTAGATTTCCCCAATTCGGACCAGTGGTCGACCTCGCCTACACTCGGAGGCGTGCCACGTGGTGACGGTCGACTCAATCACGATCTGCTTCCCGGCGAGAAAGGCCCCCAGGACGCTTGTGGCGTCTTCGGTGTCTGGGCTCCGGGTGAAGAGGTCGCAAAGCTCACGTACTTCGGGCTCTACGCCCTCCAGCATCGGGGTCAGGAATCCGCGGGAATCGCGGTCAGCAACGGCTCCCAGATCCTCGTCTTCAAGGACATGGGCCTCGTGTCCCAGGTCTTCGACGAGACCTCTCTCGGTTCCCTCCAAGGTCATATCGCGGTCGGTCACGCCCGCTACTCGACCACGGGTGCCTCCGTGTGGGAGAACGCGCAGCCGACGTTCCGGGCAACCGCCCACGGCTCCATCGCGCTCGGCCACAACGGCAACCTGGTGAACACGGCGCAGCTCGCCGAGATGGTCGCGGACCTGCCCAAGCAGGAAGGCCGCACCACCCGTGTGGCGGCCACCAACGACACCGACCTCCTGACGGCGCTCCTCGCCGCCCAGGTCGACGAGGACGGCAAGCCGCTCACCATCGAGCAGGCCGCCGCGAAGGTCCTCCCCGATGTCCGGGGCGCCTTCTCCCTCGTTTTCATGGACGAGCACACGCTCTACGCGGCCCGTGACCCGCAGGGCATCCGCCCGCTGGTCCTCGGTCGCCTCGAGCGCGGCTGGGTCGTCGCCTCCGAGTCCGCCGCCCTCGACATCTGCGGCGCCAGCTTCGTCCGCGAGGTCGAGCCGGGCGAGATGATCGCGATCGACGAGAACGGCATCCGCACCTCGCGATTCGCGGAAGCGAAGCCCAAGGGCTGTGTCTTCGAATACGTGTACCTGGCCCGCCCGGACACGGACATCGCCGGCCGCAACGTCTACCTCTCCCGTGTGGAGATGGGCCGTCGCCTCGCCAAGGAGGCCCCGGTCGAGGCGGATCTGGTCATAGCGACGCCGGAGTCCGGCACTCCCGCCGCGATCGGCTACGCCGAGGCCAGTGGCATCCCCTTCGGCGCGGGCCTGGTGAAGAACGCCTACGTGGGCCGCACCTTCATCCAGCCCTCCCAGACCATCCGCCAGCTGGGCATCCGGCTGAAGCTGAACCCCCTCAAGGACGTCATCAAGGGCAAGCGCCTGGTGGTCGTCGACGACTCGATCGTCCGCGGCAACACCCAGCGCGCCCTGGTCAAGATGCTCCGCGAGGCCGGCGCGGCCGAGATCCACATCCGGATCTCCTCCCCGCCGGTGAAGTGGCCCTGCTTCTTCGGTATCGACTTCGCCACCCGCGCGGAGCTGATCGCCAACGGCATGACGATCGAGGAGATCGGCACGTCGCTGGGCGCGGACTCGCTCTCGTACATCTCCATCGACGGGATGATCGAGGCGACCACGATCCAGAAGCCGAACCTCTGCCGTGCCTGCTTCGACGGCGAGTACCCGATGGAGCTTCCGGACCCCGAGCTGCTCGGCAAGCAGCTGCTGGAGAACGAGCTGGCCGCCGGCCCCGCCGCCACCGCGGCCGCCGACGCGCTCCGTCGGCCGTAAGACCCCCGCAGTACCGCAGTAACGACACGAAAGCTCTCACCTATGTCTGAGACCACCGGTGCCTCCTACGCGTCCGCGGGCGTCGACATCGAGGCGGGTGACCGCGCCGTCGAGCTCATGAAGGAATGGGTGAAGAAGACGCAGCGCCCCGAGGTCCTCGGTGGCCTCGGCGGGTTCGCCGGCCTCTTCGACGCCTCCGCCCTCAAGCGCTTCGAGCGTCCGCTGCTCGCCTCCGCCACCGACGGTGTCGGCACGAAGGTCGACATCGCCCGCCAGATGGGCGTCTACGACACCATCGGCCACGACCTGGTCGCGATGGTCATGGACGACATCGTCGTCTGCGGCGCCGAGCCGCTCTTCATGACCGACTACATCTGTGTCGGCAAGGTCCACCCCGAGCGGGTCGCCGCGATCGTGAAGGGCATCGCCGAGGGCTGTGTCCTGGCCGGCTGCGCGCTGGTCGGCGGCGAGACCGCCGAGCACCCCGGCCTGCTCGGCCCGGACGACTTCGACGTCGCCGGCGCCGGTACGGGCGCGGTGGAGACGGACCGGCTGCTCGGCCCCGATCGCATCCGTACGGGTGACGCCGTCATCGCGATGGAGTCCTCCGGCCTTCACTCCAACGGGTACTCGCTCGTCCGGCACGTGGTCTTCGACCGCGCCGGCATGACCCTCGACCAGCGTGTCGAGGAGCTCGGCCGGACCCTCGGCGAGGAGCTCCTGGAGCCCACCAAGATCTACTCGCTGGACTGCCTGGCGCTGACCCGGACCACCGAGGTGCACGCCTTCAGCCACATCACCGGTGGTGGCCTCGCCGCCAACCTGGCGCGGGTGATCCCGGACGGGCTGCACGCCACGGTCGACCGTTCGACCTGGACCCCGGGCGCGATCTTCGATCTGGTCGGCAAGGCCGGACAGGTCGAGCGTCTGGAGCTGGAGAAGACCCTGAACATGGGCGTCGGCATGATGGCCGTCGTGCCGGCCGAGTCCGTGGACGTGGCCCTGGCGACCCTGGAGGACCGGGGCGTCGAGGCCTGGGTCGCGGGTGAGATCACCGAGCGCGGCGACCACGCGACCGGCGCCGAGCTGGTCGGCGACTACGCGGTCTGACGCTTCCGATCCGGTGGGCGGGCCACGGCCCCCCACCGGATCCGGCGGCTCTCCCGCAGAGCGGCACGGAGCGTCCCGAGGACGCACAGAAACCCGGTCCGGGTATCCCGGACCGGGTTCGGTGTTGAGCAGCGCTCTTTAAGAGGTCAAGCGCGACGCTGGGACGCGCCGGGACCGGACTCGTCGTCCTCGTCCTCGTCGTCGTCCGAATTGTAGAGATCCGCGTACTGTGCGTACGGGTCGTCTTCCTCGTCGTCGTCCTCGAACGGCTCGCCATTCGGCGGCTGGCTCGAAGTCGAAGCGCCCAGCTCGTTGGCCAGACGCGACAGGTCAGTCCCGCCGCTGCTGTACTTCAGCTGGCGGGCGACCTTGGTCTGCTTGGCCTTTGCCCGGCCGCGCCCCATGGCTCGACCCCCTCGGTGACGGGGCTCGGCGGCCCCAGAGTCTTGACACGCGTTCATGATTCGGAACGGGCTCTCGGCAGAGAGACCGGTCCGTAGGGCTTCAACGGTACCTGCTTCCGTGGCCATACGGTACGCCGCACGCATCACATGACCCGGTACAGAACCATCGAGGTGCCCTGTCCTCGCTGGTCAATCGCGATTTTAACCTCTTCTTGAGGGCCGACCCGCCGACCGGGGTGAGTCATCTCTCGATTGGGGTGAACCTACAAAGTTCACCCCTGGGAGCGCCCCGCGGGCCGGCCCTGTCAAGAATCAGCCGCGGCGAGCCTCGGCCATCCGCTGCTCGGCGATCCGGTCGGCGGCGGCGGCCGGCGGGATGCCGTCCGACTTCGCACGAGCGAAGATCTCGAGCGTGGTGTCGAAGATCTTCGTGGCCTTCGCCTTGCACCGGTCGAAGTCGAAGCCGTGGAGCTCGTCGGCGACCTGGATCACGCCACCGGCGTTGACGACGTAGTCGGGCGCGTAGAGGATCCCGCGGTCCGCGAGGTCCTTCTCGACACCCGGGTGGGCGAGCTGGTTGTTGGCCGCGCCGCAGACGATCTTCGCGGTGAGGACCGGCACGGTCTCGTCGTTCAGGGCGCCGCCGAGCGCGCACGGCGCGTACACGTCCAGGCCCTCGACGCGGATCAGCGCGTCGGTGTCCGCGACGACCGTGACCTGCGGGAACTTGTCGGTGATCCGGCGCACCGACTCCTCGCGGACATCCGTGATGACGACCTCGGCGCCGTCCCTCAGGAGGTGCTCGACCAGGTAGTGGCCGACCTTGCCGACGCCCGCGACGCCGACCTTGCGGTCGCGCAGCGTGGGGTCGCCCCAGAGGGTCTGCGCGGAGGCGCGCATGCCCTGGAAGACACCGAAGGCGGTGAGGACCGAGGAGTCGCCGGCGCCGCCGTTCTCGGGGGAGCGGCCGGTGGTCCACCGGTTGGTGCGGGCCACGACGTCCATGTCGGCGACGTAGGTGCCGACGTCGCAGGCCGTCACGTAGCGACCGCCGAGGGAGGCGACCATGCGTCCGTAGGCGAGCAGCAGCTCCTCGGACTTGATCTTCTCGGGGTCGCCGATGATCACGGCCTTGCCGCCGCCGTGGTCGAGGCCGGCCATGGCGTTCTTGTACGACATGCCCCGGGAGAGGTTCAGCGCGTCGGCGACTGCCTCGGCCTCGGAGGCGTACGGGTAGAACCGGGTGCCGCCGAGGGCCGGGCCCAGGGCGGTGGAGTGGAGGGCGATGACGGCCTTGAGGCCGGAGGCGCGGTCCTGGCAGAGCACGACTTGCTCGTGGCCACCCTGCTCCGAATGGAACAGGGTGTGCAGTACGTCAGCAGCAGGAACGCCGGTCACATCGGTCACGGTGGTGACTCCCAAGTACGAAGCGGCGGTTACGCCGGTCCCCCCTGCGGGTGGTGGCGGGACCGGTTCGGCAAGAGAGTAAGTCCTACGCGCGCGTAGATCCGCCGCAGTGCTCAGGATCACCCCCTCCCGGAGTACCTCCGTGGAAGGATCGCGACATGTCGGTCGCCTCTTCGGTCCTCGTCCCGTACGCCTCCTATCTGCGGGTCTACGAGCCGCTGGCGGCCTTCCCGGAGCCGGAGCGGGGACATTGGACCCGGTACGCGAGCCGGGCGGACACCCCGACCGCCCAGGACGAACTGCGTCGCTCGCTGGCGGACTTGGTGCCGACGCCTCCCGTCCCGGTGCCGGTCCACGAGAGCGGCGACGCCTTCGTCGCGTCCGTCGACGGGGTGGTCGTGGTCTGCCCGTGGCGGACCCGGCTGCGGGGCTGGCTGGCCCTGGAGGAGCTGGGGCAGGCGCGGGAGGCCGATCCGGGGCGTTCGTTGCCGGGGGTGGTGCTCGACGCGATGCTGCCGCCGGTGGTGCGCACGCAGGTGACGGCGGACCACGAGCGCTGGCGGGAGCGGAACCCGGACGCGCGTCCGTGGATCCGTACGGCGGTGTGGCAGGTGCCGGTGCGCTGGTTCACGCTCTTCGCGGACGAGGAGCGGGAGTACGTCCCCGGCAGTGAGGGCGCGCCGACGGTGTTCCGCTACCGGACGCCGATGGTGCAGGCGCGCCGCCGGCTGGCGCGGGCGCTCCGGGCGCTGCGGGAGTCGATCGACGAGGGGCCGCTGACGGAGGGTCTGGTCGAGGTGGGCCGGTGGCTGGAGGAGTTCCACCCCCGGGCGCTGGTGGAGCTGGACTACGGCGGTCTGGTGCACGCGGTGTCGGCGGAGTGGCTCGCGGAGGACCGCTCGGCGGCCGATGTGGCCGAGGGGATCGCGGCGCTGCGGGACGGCGACGGGGAGGGCGCGAGCGAGGCGTACGGGCGGCTCGCGGAGCGCTGGCGGGAGATCCGGAACCTGCAGTTCGCCAATTGATCATCGACAGAACATGCCCGGCTGATGTAAATGATCATCTAGCGCCGTGGGTCCTCGGCAGGTCCTTGGGGGGACCTTGGTGAGTCCGCGGCGGGACGTAGGTCCCGATCCGGGCCTTTGGCTCAAGCGTGACGGACAGCACTTACTGCGCCCTTGCGTCCATCACCCTCCCTCGTGCCAAAATAGGACAAGGAGTCCGGGGAGGGTTCCTTCCGTCCAAGTATGGGCGGAACGCTCAGCATTGCACTCTATGGGGGGTCTGAGGACTCCTGATCGCTCTGTGACTGATCGTCACAGCGGCGTGACTGTCCGTTATGGCATGGTCCATCGACTTCCGCCGCTGATGAACACCTGCGAGGGCAATTCCATCGGTTTGGCCGACGTGGCTGGACGGATGGTGTAGTTGTAGTGCCGAGGACAAGCCGTTCGTCCTATAACCGACTCGGCCCGCTTCTGCCATTTCGGGCAACGCGGGTCAAGGTGCAGAATTTAGAGGAAAGAACCGAGAAGGTTCGGTTCTCCCGAGGAGGCCGCTCATGACCGCTCGCACCCCTGATGCCGAGCCGCTGCTGACCCCCGCCGAGGTTGCCACGATGTTCCGCGTGGACCCGAAGACGGTGACCCGTTGGGCGAAGGCAGGAAAGCTCACGTCCATCCGCACGCTGGGTGGACACCGCCGGTACCGCGAGGCTGAGGTCCGCGCACTGCTGGCGGGTATTCCGCAGCAGCGCAGCGAGGCCTGAGGTACGCGCAACACCCCGCTCGACCGGGCATTTCCGGGTCCCCCAACCTGGATCGCCCACCCCAAGCACTGCCGACGGGCGCCTGCCCCAACAGGTTCTTCGTCAGAGATCGCGCTGGACTCCGCCGGGTCCAGCGCGATCTTTTTTGTGCCCGGTCAGGCCCCTCGAAGTCTGGTGCAATTGCACATATTAAATGGGGCCCGTGTAGGGAGGGTGTAAGTGAACCGGTTTCTGAAACTCGTTCGGTGACTCCCGTCACACTGGCGAAGTCTTGCCAAGGAACAGCCTCCCACTCCCGGGACAGGCGCCAACCCGCCGTTGGTCATGGGTCGGTGGGACTTTCGTCCTCGGCGCGCTCCAGCTCGATGGCGAGCGTCAGGAGGCGATGGCAGACCGAACACTGCCGGGTGACGTGCCCGTAGCGGGACGCGGCCGCCAGATGGGCGCGCAGCAGGGCGCGTATCTCATGTCTCGACTCACGTGCTGCGGATGCCGCGGCCATGCGCGACCACCTCCTGTGGGCCCCCGATTCCCTGTGTCTGGGGTACCGGCGGCCGGCGGGCGGCGTCAATACATGGGAAGGCAACGAAGAAGGCCCCCCCCCCACGGGGGGGGCCGTACAGGGTGGGTCATATACAAAAAAACCAACCCCCCACACCCCCCGTGATAGCGGGTTGCGGCGTCGTGTGGG
>NZ_JBHJTL010000126.1:0-20320 GCF_042264065.1 Streptomyces sp. NPDC056222
GAGGAACGGGGCCGCTTCTCGTATCCGTGCCCCGATCGCGCACCGCTCACCCGTGGCGTACGGGCGGTGTTTCCCCGGGTGCGCGAGGATGGAGCCATGCCGAACAGACTGGCCCATGAGACGTCCCCGTACCTCCTGCAGCACGCCGACAACCCGGTCGACTGGTGGCCCTGGTCGGCCGAGGCGTTCGAAGAGGCGCGCCGCCGAGACGTCCCCGTGCTGCTCAGCGTCGGTTACAGCAGCTGTCACTGGTGCCATGTGATGGCCCACGAATCCTTCGAGGACGACACCACCGCCGCCTACGTCAACGAGCACTTCGTCGCCGTCAAGGTCGACCGCGAGGAGCGCCCCGACGTCGACGCCGTCTACATGGAGGCCGTCCAGGCGGCCACCGGCCAGGGCGGCTGGCCGATGACGGTCTTCCTCACGCCGGACGCCGAGCCGTTCTACTTCGGTACGTACTTCCCGCCCGAGTCCCGGCACGGGATGCCCTCCTTCGGCGACGTCCTCGACGGCGTCTCCCGCGCCTGGACCGAGCGGCGGGACGAGGTCGGAGAGGTCGCCGGGAAGATCGTCAAGGATCTCTCCGCCCGCTCCCTCGCCTTCGGTGGCGACGGCGTACCCGGCGAGGAAGAGCTCGCCCAGGCGCTGCTCGGCCTGACCAGGGAGTACGACGCGACACGCGGCGGCTTCGGCGGCGCGCCCAAGTTCCCGCCGTCGATGGTGCTGGAGTTCCTGCTGCGCCACTACGCCCGTACGGGAGCCGAGGGCGCCCTGCAGATGGCCGCCGACACCTGCGAGGCGATGGCCCGCGGCGGGATCTACGACCAGCTCGGCGGAGGCTTCGCCCGATACTCCGTGGACCGCGACTGGGTCGTCCCGCACTTCGAGAAGATGCTGTACGACAACGCCCTGCTGTGCCGGGTGTACGCGCATCTGTGGCGGGCGACCGGCAGCGACCTGGCCCGCCGGGTCGCCCTGGAGACCGCCGATTTCCTCGTCCGCGAACTGCGCACCCCTGAGGGCGGCTTCGCCTCCGCGCTCGACGCGGACTCCGCCGTCGGAGACGGATGGGGGCACCCCCAGGCCGAAGGCTCTGGGGGAGGGACGGGCCGGCATGTCGAAGGCGCGTACTACGTCTGGACTCCGGCCCAGCTCGCCGACGTCCTCGGCGCGGACGACGCCGCCTACGCCGCCTCGTACTTCGGCGTCACCGAGGAAGGCACCTTCGAGGAGGGCGCCTCCGTCCTCCAGCTCCCGCAGGACGCCGGCGTGGCGGACGGCGATCGGATCGCCTCGATCAGGGACCGCCTGCTCGCCGCACGCGACGAGCGCGAGCGCCCCGGCCGCGACGACAAGATCGTCGCCGCCTGGAACGGTCTGGCGATCGCCGCGATCGCCGAGACCGGCGCGTTCTTCGACCGCCCCGACCTGGTCGAGCGGGCGACGGAGGCCGCCGATCTGCTCGTACGGCTGCACATGGGCACGGACGCGCGGCTGGCCCGTACCTCCAAGGACGGCCAGGTCGGCGCCAACGCCGGTGTCCTGGAGGACTACGCCGATGTCGCCGAGGGCTTCCTCGCGCTCGCCGGGGTGACGGGGGAGGGGGTCTGGCTGGAGTTCGCGGGGTTCCTGCTCGACATCGTCCTGGACCAGTTCGTCGCCGAGGGCGGGGCGCTGTACGACACCGCGCACGACGCCGAGGCGCTGATCCGCCGGCCCCAGGACCCCACGGACAACGCCGCACCGTCCGGTTGGACCGCCGCCGCCGGAGCGCTGCTCTCCTACGCGGCCCACACCGGCTCCGAGGCCCACCGCGCGGCCGCCGAGGGCGCGCTCGGAGTGGTCAAGGCGCTCGGCCCGCGCGCGCCCCGGTTCATCGGCTGGGGGCTGGCCACGGCGGAGGCCCTGCTCGACGGGCCCCGCGAGATCGCGGTGGTCGGCGCGGCCGACGACGACACCGCCCAGGCCCTGCGCCGTACCGCCCTGCTGGCCCCGACCCCCGGCGCTGTCGTCGCCTTCGGTGCCCCGGACAGCGAGGAGTTCCCGCTGCTCAGGGACCGCCCGCTGGTGGACGGGGGAGCGGCCGCGTACGTCTGCCGTCACTTCACCTGCGACGCGCCGACGACGGACCCGGCCGAGCTGGCCCGCACGCTCGCGCGCTGAACGGCCGCCCCGAGTCGTCGGCCACCCGCCGACGGCTCGGGGGCGTCACGAGCAGACGAGCGAGGCGCCGCCGGTCGGCCGGTACTCGCCGAGGCCGCGCGGGATCTCGCTCGTCTGTGTCGCCGGGGCCTCCGGCAGCGGCCGTTCGGCGCGCAGCGCCGCGAAGATCTTCGCGGCCGCCTTCTCGTCCCAGGCGACGCTGGACCCCACACCGGTGATCGTGGGGTTGAAGCGACGGATCGGAACGGTCGCGAACTCGGTACGGTCGGGGGTGAGATCACGCAGCCGGGCCGCGAGCGTGAACATCTCGGTCACGGAGAGAGAACGCTCCGTCTCCGCTGTGCCGCGCAGTGTCGAGGCCAGCGCCCACAGCCGGGTGGGATCGTCCTCGATGCCCGCCCGGATTGTCTTCCACATGTTGACCACGAACTTCTGCTGCTTCTGCATCCGCCCGAAGTCCATGTTCCCGTCCCGCCGCGAACGCACGTACTGCAGCGCCTCGCCGCCCTTGACGTTCCTCGTCCCCGGAGCGAGGTCGATCCCGGTGACCGGGTCCTTGAGCGGCTGCACGGTACAGATCGGCACCCCGCCGTCGACCTGGTCCACACCGTCCATGAAGCGCCGGAAGTCGATCTCCAGGTAGCGGTCGATGTGAGTGCCCGTCATCCGCTCGACGGCTTCGACGGTGGACTTCGGCCCGCCCTCCGTGTGCGCGGCGTTGAGCTTCGCCGGGTGCGCGCCGTGCACCTTGCCGGTCCGCTGATCGGTGTGACCGGCCGGGAACGCGGTGAGCGAGTCGCGGGGCAGACTCACCACGCTGACCCGGTCGTTGCGGGCGGAGACGTGCACCAGCATCATCACGTCCGTGCAGTCGCAGCCCTTGCCGCCTGCGTGGTAGCGCTTCCGCTCCGCCGCCGTGAGGCCCGCCCGGCTGTCGACCCCGGCCACGAGGATGTCGAGACCGCCGTCCGGGCCGGGCAGGACGGCAGGGGCTCCGGCGATCGCCCCCGAGGCCAGAGCGACGAGCGCCGCCGAGGCGAGTACCAGCCGTCGCGGACGCGAGAATTTCCTGGCGGACACGGCAGTCTCCATCGGCTCGGAATCAATAACGCCCGCACCGTATGCCGTTGCCGGTCGCACACAGGTTCGCGACGCGACCGGCGCCGCTTGAATCACTCTCCTGCGGGGTCTGTGGAATGATGCGGGAACCGCAGCGGATGGGAGGGGAAGATGGCACCCGATCCCGGGAAATGGGAGCGGATGGCCTTCATTCCGAAGAGCCGTTATGTGGCGGACCCGCCGCCACCTGTCGATCGGGGACCGGTCCCCGTCTACTCCGCGCTGGTCCAGCAATGGGCCCTGGCGGGCCGCACGGTGCCCGGGATGCCGGACCGCGAGTGGGAACGTCTGACGACGACACCGGTCTGGCCGCGCTGACTCCGACGGTCGGGGCAATGGAGTGAATACCGATCGACCGACGATAAGCCGGTTTCCTTTTCGGGGCATGGTCGTTGTGATGTGTGCGGCGGAGGCCGGGCGTTGCAATGCACCGGCGATTCACGAGATCCGTGGAATTCCGTCCGCCGCGGAAAGGACTTAGACGAAATGAAGTGCAAGAAGGCTGCGGTCGTCGTCGCCGGTCTGTTCATGGCTCTGGGTGCGGCCTCCCCCGCGCTGGCGGACGCGGACGCGCACGGCTTCGCGGCCGGTTCGCCGGGATTCCTGTCGGGCAACGTGGTCCAGGTTCCGATCAACATCCCGATCAACGTCTGCGGCAACAGCATCAACATCATCGCTGCGCTGAACCCGACGCACGGCAACGTCTGCATCAACCACTGAGGCGGTCGCGCCCCGCACCGGGCGCGTGCTGAGGGGCCGGTCCCGGAAGACGTCCACGACTACTTCCAGGACCGGCCTTCGTCATGCCCGGCCGGCCGGCGTCCGCTCGTCGCCGGTACGCGGACGACCCACCGTGCCACGCGCCGTCGCCCGCAACCGCTGCCGTACGCCGCGCACGAGGCGCCCCGCCGTGTAGTCGGCGCCGAACACGAACCGCATCGACGGGCCGTACGACGGCGCCGTCAGCAGCCCCGCGAGGAACAGACCCGGCCGCGAGGACTCGAACAGCGCCCCGACCTCCGGCGCCCCGCCTGTGCCGACCGTTCGCAGCGATGCGCGCAGTTCGGGCGCCAGCACCTCCGCCCGGTCCAGGCTCGGCGCGAACCCGGTCGCGGCGATGACATGGTCGGTCTCCAGGACGGTCGTCCCGTCCGGTCCGGCCACCTCGAGCCGCAGCCGGTCGTCCCCGGTCGGAGCCGCGGAGACGATGTGCCGCCCGAGGCGTACGTCGCTCACGGCCGCGAACCGCTCACGCAGCCACCACGCGCCCGCCGGGCCGAGCGCCGAGTCGAAGACGCGCTCGCGGGTGGGGGCGGGCAGCCGCCGGAAGAGCCCTGGAGTCTCCGCGTACAGCCGGTTGTGCCAGCCGCAGCCCAGGCCCGTGTGCGGGGCGCGCAGCGACTGCCACAGGCCGCGGTCGAGGGCGGGCGGGAGGGTGTTCCAGTTCAGTCGGTCCGAGCGGGCGAGGATCCGGACGGTCGCCCCCTGTTCGGTGAGGATCGCCGCCGTCTCCAGGGCCGCCTGGCCGGCGCCGACGACGGTGACGTCGCGACCTGCGAAGCCGTCCAGCTCCCCGTGGTGACTGCTGTGGGTGACGTACTGGCGCGGAAGTCCGCGCAGGGGCCCGGGGATCTCCATGAACGGCAGGACGCCGACAGCCAGCGCCACCGTCCGCGTACGGAGGGCCTCGCCGTCCTCGGTGACCACCTCGAACCCTTCGGCGCGCGGCGCGACGGAGGCGATCATGCGCTCGTCGAGCGCGGGGACCGCCTGGCGGGCGAACCAGTCGCCGTACGCGGCGAAGAAGCCGACGGGCAGCGGGACTCCGTGCTCGGCGCGGACACCCCGGGTGGTGGCGTAGGCGTCGAGCCCGTACGCGCCGGCCGGGTCGGAGAGATGGGAGGCCCAGGGCTCGGACTTCAGGAACATGCCCGAGGGCATGGCGTGCCAGGACTCCATCGGGCGGCCGAAGGTCCGCAGGTTCAGCCCGTGGGCGGCCGCATGCGCGGCCACGGACAGTCCATAGGGTCCAGCTCCCACAATGACCAGGTCGTACATCGTGCCTTCCGTCCTCAACGTCGGTTCATCTGGCTGGAGGGGGTACGGGCCGTCGGCGGCGACACGACGGTCGCGGCGCGAGGGCGGCCGGACCGGAGGAGTCGACGGATCGTCACCAGGCCTTTTCTCAGGGCGTGGAGAAGCCAGGCGCGGGCCATCGAGAGCGCCGGGGCCGGATCGTCGGCGGCGAACCAGGCCGTCTCCGTGCCCGCGCGCGAGGCGCCCGGCTGGGCGGTGTGCCGGCGGCGCGGCGAGGCGAGCACGGACAGTGCCGCGTAGTTCTCGACCACGAAGCGGCGTCCGTACGCGGGGGTGTGCACAGGGACCGGACGCCCGGTCAGGTCCAGATGCATCGCGCGGACGACATCGAGACCGTCCCCGTCGGCGAAGAGCCGGAACTGGGCGCCGGGGCGGGGGTTGAAGTCGAGCAGGTGGTACGCGCCGGTGGAGCGGTCGAGCCGGAAGTCCAGGTCGAACACGCCCCGGTAGCCGAGCGCGGTGAGCAGTTCACCGGCCATCCGCTCGACCACCGGGTTCGCAGCCCAGCGACCGACGGCCGTGAGCCCGGCCCCGTCCGGCCACGAGCGCTCCTTGAGCCCGGTGGCCCGGACCGCGCAGCCGCCCGTGGAGTCCGCGTACCCGTGGCAGAACCAGTCCAGATCCCGCCCGGGGGGCAGGAGCCGCTGGAGCAGGAGCCTGCTGCCGGCCTCCCCGGCACGGGCGAACAGCTCGCGCACCTCGGCGAGCGATCGCGCGATCGACGTGCTGCGCAGTCCGGTGCCGGGTGGAAGCAGCCAGGGGCGGCTCCACTTGGTCACGACCGGCAGCCCCAGCGACCAGGCCATGGTGGCGGCCTCGTCGGCGCTCGTGGGGATCTCGGTACGGGGGTGGGGGAGAGACAGGGCGCGGCAGGTCTCGGCGAGTTCGGCCTTGTCGGCGACGCGGACGAGCTGTTCGGACGACTGGTCGGGCAGGAGGTACCGGTCCGTCAGTTCGCTGCGGTGCGAGGCCAGGGCCAGGGCGCTGATGTCGTCCAGCGGGACGAGGAGCGCGGGTGCCCGCACCTCGTCGGCGAGTCGCAGGAGGCATCGGACCAGGGCGTCGGCCTCGTCGTCGGGCGAGGTGGCGTCCGGGCGGAGGTGGACGCCATGGACGTACCGGGAGCGGGCGGCGGGGCTGGTGAGCGATTCAAGAACGGCGTGGACCGGGATTCCGGCTCTTCCCAGGGAGCGCGCGGCGCCGAGCGTGCCGTGATGAAAAGGGTTCCGATCGAGCCGCACGAGGGTTGCGGGGACGCGGGTGTCAAAGCTCGGCACGCCATTCCTTCATCTCGAGTGCCCCAACTGGGCGATGAAATACACCAATGGACTACTGATCAGATCGATGTCGCGTTCACGGTCGGCTCATTAGGAATACTTTCGGAGTATCCGACTGACGGACCATCAAGCGGCGCGATTCGTGAAGGAGTGGCCATGGTCAACCGAAAGAGGAAGGCTTCGAGTGTGTGGCTGGGAGTGTTCACCGCAGGTCTCCTTGCCTCAGGTTCAGTCGTGCTGTCCTCTCCCGCTCACGCCGCCGAATCCGTAACGACACGGGACCCCGAACCGACTCTGTCCACGGCATTGGGCGCGTTCCTCCAGTCCGGACCCGTGGGCGTCAGCCGGATCGGTCAGTTGGAGCGATGGCTCGGCGGGCGGGAGCTCCGTGTCGGTCACACCTACCTCCCCGGGGATCGCTGGTCGAACATCGAGGGCCGTCCGGGCTTCCTGGACGCCTGGGCGGACTGGCGCAACGAGCAGGCCGACCGGCTGTTCGTGCTGAACGTGCCGATGCTGGAACGGAACGAGGCCGGCGTCTCCGACCGTGAGGTCCGCCGCCAGCTCCAGCTCGGTGCGGCGGGGTACTACGACCACCACTTCCGGACCCTGGCGAAGCGCCTGGTCGACCTGAACGCGCCCGACACCGTCATCGTCCTCGGTTGGGAGATGAACGGCACCACGTACACGCACCGGTGCGCACCGGACCCCACGTCGTGGAAGAAGTACTGGAAGCGGATCGTCACCGCCATGCGGTCCGTTCCCGGACAGGAGTTCCGCTTCGACTTCAACCCGAGCCGTGGGCGGGACGCCATTCCGTGGACGCAATGCTATCCGGGTGACAGCGTCGTCGACATCATCGGCATGGACTCGTACGACCAGCCGCCGGGCGCCAGTTTCGACCAGCACATCACTGAACCGTACGGGCTGCAGAAGCAGGTGGATTTCGCGGCCGAGCACGGAAAGCAGATCTCCTATCCGGAATGGGGGCTCTTCCGGAACGGGGACAACGCCACGTACATGCGGCGGATGCTCGAATGGATGAACAAGCACAAGCCGCTGTATCACACGATCACCGACTACTGCCCGCACGGCGTCTGGCAGTGCGACGACAACCCGAAGTCGGCGAAGGTGTTCCGGCAGATGCTGTACGGCGTGACGCCGCAGGTGCCGGAGGTGCCGACCGAGCCCGAGCTCCCGACGACCGAGCCCGAGGTGCCTGAGGTACCTCAGGTGCCGGTGGAGCCGGAGATCCCGGTCGAGCCGGAGATCCCGGTGGAGCCTGGGGTACCGGAGCTGCCCATCGAGCCCGAGACACCCCAGGTTCCGACGAAGCCGGTGCCGAAGCCTGAGGTCCCGACCCTGCCGGTGCCGAAGCCTGAGGTCCCGACGAAGCCGGTGCCGAAGCCTGAGGTCCCGACCCTGCCGGAGCCGAAGCCCGAGGTTCCGACCCTGCCGGAACCCAAGCCGGAAGTTCCGACCCTGCCCGAGCCGAAGCCCGAGGTCCCGACGAAGCCGGTGCCGAAGCCCGAGGTTCCGACCCTGCCCGAGCCGAAGCCTGAGGTCCCGACTCTGCCGGAGCCGAAGCCCGAGGTCCCGACCCTGCCGGAACCCAAGCCGGAAGTTCCGACCCTGCCCGAGCCGAAGCCTGAGGTTCCGACCCTGCCGGAACCCAAGCCCGAGGTTCCGACCCTGCCGGTGCCCAAGCCGGAGGTCCCGACGAAGCCGGTGCCCAAGCCTGAGGTCCCGACTCTGCCGGAGCCCAAGCCCGAGGTTCCGACCCTGCCCGAGCCGAAGCCTGAGGTTCCGACGAAGCCGGTGCCGAAGCCCGAGGTCCCGACCAAGCCGGTGCCGAAGCCCGAGGTCCCGACCAAGCCCGCGCCGAAGCCCGAGGTGCCGAAGCCCCAGTTGCCGAAGCCCCAACTGCCGAAGCCCGCGCCGAACTGTTGGAACCTGAATCTCGGTTCGTGGGTGGAGAGCTGGATCGGCGGCCCGGTCTGCGTTCCCAAGCCCGACTGGAAGGAAGGCTGGATGGACGGCGACGGCGACTCCAACGACAGCTGGGAGGACATCCTGGACAGCGACTCCTGGCCCTTCTGATCACTGAAGGACCCGTCCAGGCCACGCGGCGGCGGAGGAGCTCATCCTCCGCCGCCGTTCGCCCGTCCCGGCAGCCGCGCGAGCGCACGCCCCACCCAGGCCCGCTCCCGCGCCTGCCGGGCCGTCCAGCGCCGTCCGTCCGCCGCGCCCGCCCAGAGCCACAGCACCGGGGCCGCGCCCCGCCCTGCCAGCATCAGCCGCTGGTTGGGAACGGTCTCGGGACGCCAGTGCTGCTTGTACGGCTCGTTGCCCCGCAGCATGCTGAGCGTCCCCCGCCCGCTCGCACTCGTCTCGCGCGCCCCATGGCGCAGCAGCATCGTCGCCACGTCGATCTTCCGCGCACGCAGCACCGGATCGGCTCCGTACAGGTATCCGCCCGCGAGCCGCGGCGACATCAACGTCAGATCGGCCGCGACGACGTCGCCCGCGAGCCGGAACTCGGTCACCCGAGCGTCCCCGTGCTCGACCATCGGCCGCACCGCCCGCGCCAGATGCTGCGCGAACCGGGCGCTGGTGTGCTCGACCGTCACACCCCGGCCCTGCCACTGCAGCTGATGCAGCTTCAGCAGCCGGTCGAGGGCGGCCGGTACCTCGTCGCCGGTCACGACGCGCTCCTCGACGCCGAGCGCGTCCAGCTTGCGGAGCTTGGCGCGCACGCGCTGGGCCTTGTTCGACGGAATCCGTTCGAGCAGGGCGTCCATCGGCACCGCGGGCAGCTCCAGGCAGAGCGAGTCGGCGAGCCGCCGGCGCGGGCCGCGCCAGCGGGCGAAGACCCGCTCGGCGGCCGCCCCGGGGCGTACCTCGCGCAGGTCGACCACCGCGCCGCGCGCCGCCCGGGCCAGCGCCACGGCCAGCGCGGGCGCCGCCTCGGGGCACGCGTCGTCGAGCAGGACGTCGGTGAAGTCCGTGATCGAGCCGCCGAGTGGGGTGAGTACCGGGAGCGGCCCGTGGGCGCGCATCAGGGGCGCCGCCGCGACCAGTTCGCCGTCCTGCCGCCGTACGAGGACCACGCGCAGCGCCCCCGGCCGGCCGTACGACACCCACCAGGAGTGCAGCCAGGAGTGGGACTGGAACGGAGTGGCGGTGGAACAGCGGGCGTAGAGCGACGCCCACCGCTCGCCGAGTCGGCCGAACTCCTCGCCGTCCCGGCAGATCTGTGTGCTCAGCCCGCGCAGGGTCACACCGCCTCCGGTTCCGGCTGGTGCTGGGCGCCCGCCGGGCCGGGAACGGCGGCGGACTGGGTCTGCCGGGAGTTCCCCGCCTCGGCACGTACCTCCGTACGCGCCTCCGCCCCGCTCTCCTTACGTCCCGCGCGCTTGGGCCGCACCAGCAGCACCAGACCGCCCAGCAGACCGCCCGCGCAGCCGCCGACCAGTGCGGACAGCGGGGCGGAGGGCGAGACCGGGTCCACCGGCCGGGTCGCCCGGGAGAACTGGACGACCTTCACGCCCGTGCTCCCCGCGACGTGCGAGCTGTTGAGGACCAGCGCGCGGGCGACACCGTCCGCCATCGAGACGGCCCGGCCGGGCTTCGCCGCCCGCGCCGTGATGGAGATCATCGGCGCGTCCGGCGAGGTCGCCGCCTGCACGCTCGACCGCAGGGTCCGGGCGGAGACCCCGGCCCACACCTGCGCGTCGCCGGTCACCGCGATGTCGGTGGCGACCCGTCCGTACGCCTGGGCGAAGCCGAGCGCGGCCGCCGGGTCGGACTTCTCGCCGGGGACCACGATGACGTAACTCGTCGCCGCGTACTCGGGTGCCTTCAGCGCCCCGTACCCGCCGCCGAGCGTGGCGCCGATCAGCACGGAGGCGGGCAGCACCCACGATCGGCGGGGGGTGCGCAGCGCCTTCATGAGAGGCGACCGTGGTCGGGACAGCGGGCTGGGACTCAGGGGGCTCGTGGAGCTGGGGCTGGCGCTTGAGCTGGGGCTCATGGGTGTCTCACTTCGCGAGGAGAGGGGTGCCGTGGACGGCCTGTTCGTAGAGGGACATCAACTGCTGGGCGCTGTGCGCGATGTCGTAGCGGCGCGCGGCCTCGGGCTGAGGCAGCCGGGCGAGGCGGGCGTCCCGGATGCCGCGCAACGCCGAGACCAGTTCGGGTACGGACGGGCCGATCCGCCGCGCCCCGGGGGCCGCGTCCGGCGGCAGGTCGTCGATCGCCGGGCAGGCCACGTACAGCACCGGAAGGCCGGCGGCGAGCGCCTCGACAACCGCGAGCCCGAAGGACTCGTCGGGGGAGGTGGAGACGAAGACGTCCATCGCCGCGAGGAGCGAGGGCAGGCCGGGACCCGCGGACGTCACGGACGGCGGGTCCTCGCAGGCGCCCGCGAGGAGCACCCGGTCGGCAGCCCCGCACTCCCGCGCCACGGCGAGCAGCCGCTCGCGCTCCCCGCCCTCCCCGACCAGCAGCAGCCGCGCCTCCGGCACCGACGCCACCGCACGGACGAGCCGGTCGAACCGCTTCCCGGGCGCGAGCCGTCCCACCCCGCCGACGACGAACGCGTCCTCCGGCAGCCCGAGCACCTTCCTCGTCATCCGCCGCGCGTCCTCGTCGTGGCCGAACCGCGCCCGCTCGATGCCGTTCGGGACGACATGGATACGGGACGGGGCCACGCCCCACTTCTCCAGTCGGCGGGCGACGCTGGGCGAGACGGCGACCGTGGAGGTGCCGAGCCGCTCGGTGGCCCGGTAGAGCGCCCGGGTGCCGGCGGAGAGCGGTCTGCCCTCGATCTGGGTGTCGCCGAGGGAGTGTTCGGTGGCGAGGACCGCACGGACCCCGGCGAGCCGGGCGGCGATCCTGCCGTAGACACAGGCGCGGTACAGGTGGGTGTGGACGAGGTCGTACCGGCCCCGGCGGACGATGCCCGCGAGCCGGGGCAGCGCGCCGAGATCCCGGTTGCCGGTCATGCCGAGATGGACGACCGGGACCCCGTCGGACACGATGCCGCCGGCGACGGCGCCCGGATTGGTGAGGGTGACGACCTCGCTCCGTACCGGCAGATGACGCAGCAGCAGACGGAGTTGCTGCTCGGCGCCGCCGATCCCGAGACCGGTGATGATGTGGAGGACCTTCATGACACCTCCGCCCCCGGCCGGGCCTGTGCGGGGACCGGCGCGGTGATCGAGCGGCGGCGCAGCGGGTGCAGCAGGCGCTTGGCGGTGAGCCGCCACGAGGTGTCCTGCTCGCCGACGTGGATCCGGGGCAGCGCGTGCGCGCAGGTCAGCGGGCCGGGGGCGATGGCGCAGCCGTAGCGGTAGCCCGCGTCCCGTACCGCCTGGACCGTACGGGCGTCGACGTCTCCGTACGGGTAGCAGAAGCCGTCCACCGGTGTGCCGGTGATGTCCTCCAGGAGCTCGCGGCTGCGCCGGGTCTCCTCGGCGAGGGCGTCGTCGTCGAGGGTGGGGAGCGAGACGTGCCGCAGACCGTGCGAACCGATCTCCATCCCGGCCTCGGCCACGCGCAGGACGCCGTCCTCCGTCAGCAGCGGTTTCCGCGGGCCGTCGGCGTCCCAGGCGTTCTCGCCGCCGAGACGCCCGGAGAGGACGTAGACGGTGGCGGTGAAGTCGTGGCGGCGCAGCAGCGGGAGGGCCGAGTCCAGGAAGTCGGCGTAGCCGTCGTCGAAGGTGAGGCCGACGAGCCCCCGGGCGCGGCCCGCCGCGGTCGCGGCGAGCAGCTCGCGCACGGACACGCCCCGCAGCCCCCGGTCGTTCAGCCAGTGCAGCTGCCGCGCGAAGCGGACGGGGGAGACCGTCACCTGGTACGGATCATCCGTGGCGTCGGCGATCGAGTGGTACATCACCACCCATGGGGGAGTCTTCGGCAGCAGTCGACGAATCGCGGCGCGGGGCGCCGTGGCAGCGGGCATGGGCGAGCCTTCGTGATGCGGTACGGGTGAGGGGTGGGATGTCCGGCGCACTGGCGGCGCAGGCGAGGAAGAGCAGGAAGACCGAGACCGAGACGAGGGCGGCGACGGCGAGGGAGAGGAGCGGGGAACCGATCCACAGCGCGCAGAGCCAGCCGGCTGCGGTGGCCCAGGCGGCTGCCGTGGCCAGTCGCAGCAGCCCTTCCCCGAGGTAGCGGATGCGGACCGGGATCGCCTGGCGGCGGGCGCCGAGCAGCAGCATCACGGCGGTCAGCGTGATGCCGAGGGCGTTGGCGGCGGCGATGCCGACGGCGCCCCACAGCGCGGCGCCCGGGACGCCGGCCGCGGCGGTCACGGCGAGTCCTGCCACCATGGCGCCGGCCGGGTACCAGAGCGGGTGGGCGGCGGAGAAGTAGCAGCGGACCAGCGCGCCGACCGTCGTCTGGCCGAGCAGGCCGAGGGCGTAGACCCGCATCACGGCGGCGGTCGCGGCGGTGTCGGCGGGGTCGAAGGCGCCGCGCTGGAAGAGGAGTTCGACGATCTGCGGGGCGGCGGCGATCACGACCGAGGTGCCGATGAGGACGACGACGGCGGCGAGGAGCAGGTCCCGCTCGACACGGCGCCGAGCACCGTCCCTGTCGCCGGCCGCCATGGCGCGGGCGACGACCGGGAAGCTGACCGTGCACAGCATCAGGGAGAGGATCATCGGCATCTGCGCGACCTTCTGCGCGTAGTTCAGATGCGAGATGGCGCCCGCGGGCAGCGGCGAGGCGAGGAAGCGCTCGATGAGGATCTGGGACTGGCGGGAGACGGCGAAGGCGATGACGGGGGCGATGAGCCCGAGCACGAGGAGGCGGCCGGCGTCACCGGCCGGCGCGTCCCCCTTCGGTACGGGCCGGCCGCGCAACTCCCGGATCAGGTACGGCGCCTGGACCGCCACCATCAGCGCGCCGCCGACGGCGACCCCGGCAGCGGCCGCCCGCACGCCGAAGGGTTCCCGCAGCACGAGGATCGTGCCGATGATGCCGACGTTGTACGCGACGTAGATGGCGGCCGGCGGGAGGAAGGAGCCGTGCGCGCGCAGGGCGGCGGAGCAGTAGCCGGCGAGCGCGAACGTCAGCACGCAGGTCGCGGTCAGCCGGGTGCAGTCGACGGCGAGCTGCGGGTCGGGAAGACCGGGCGCGAGCGCCCCGACGAGGGCCGGCGCGGCGAGGACCAGAAGCCCGGCGAGGGCGCTCATGGCGAGCGCGAGCCGGGGCAGCGTGGAGCGTACGAGGGTACGGACGGGGTCGCCGAAGAGGCTGCCGCCGCGGCGCGCCAGCGCCCGGCTGAACGCGGGCACCAGGATCAGCGCCATCGCGTCCTCGATGAGCAGTGTCGAGGCGAACTCGGGCACGGTCCAGGCGACCAGGAAGGCATCGGTCTCCGCCCCCGCGCCGAAGAAGTGGGCCAGGATCTGGTCCCGTACGAGCCCGAGTACCGCCCCGGCGGCGGTGAGCCCGGCCGTCACGGCGGCGGCCCGCGCGAGGAACCTGCCGGACCCGGTACGCCCCTGCTCGCCCCGCCGGGCGTGCGCGCCACGCTCCGGCGCGGAGAACCGGTTCCCGGCCCCGGCCGGGCGCAGCCGCTGCGTCTGTCCCGCGTGGGCCGAACCCGTTGCCGTCGAAGGCGTGTCGGTTTCGCCGAACCGTGTGCCTCGGGTCGCCGTGGCTCCGGCCCGGGCCCCGACCGGGACGCCGTCCGTCGCCCCGCCGACCGTGGCAGGCGCGCCCCTCTGTGGGCTCCACCCCGCTGCGGAGTGGTCCGTCCGTTCCGCCGGGGCGGCACCGGGCCAGGCTCCGGCCCGTGTCCCCTCCCCCGGTGCGGGCGCGGCCGTACCGGCCCAGCGCCGGCCACCGGCGGGGGTCGGGGCCGTCGAGTGGTCGGTCATGGACCACGGGTCGACATGCGGCCACGTCCACCCCCCGGGGTCCTCCGCGCCCGTCCCGGAGTCCCGGTCGGGGCTCTCCCGAGGCCGCACGCGGTCCGTGGACTCCGGCTCCCCGCCCCAGGGGTCACGCACGCTTCACCGCCGACAGCGACCACCACGCCGCGAGGCCGAACACGACCGACATCAGGACCGTGGAGGGCCCGCCGATGTCCGCGTAGAAGAAGTCGATGAGCTGCCACGACAGCAGACCGATCGCGACCAGCGCGCAGTCCGCGCCCCACGCCCGCCGCCGCAGGGCACCCACCAGCAGCGCCGTCCAGCTGCCCGCGAGGGTCAGGAGCCCCACCAGACCCTGCTCGCTGAGCACCAGCAGATACATGTTGTGCGGGGACAGCAGCGGCTGACGCCGGAACAGCGCCCCCGCACCCGCCGTGTCGCTGCCCGACGACAGCGCGAGCGAGGCGTTGGAGTCGCGGTACGCCGGGAAGCCCTTCAGACCCACCCCCGTCAGCGGATCCGAGCGCCACATCCGCCCCGCCGCCGCCCACATCGTGTACCGGTCCGTCACCGACTGGTCCGGTGAGCCCGCCACCTGCGTGATGCTGGTGACGCGCTCCTTCACCATCGCCGACCCCACACCGAGTCCGCCCACCAGGACCACCGCGAGCGCGCCCGTCACCAGCGCCACCCGCCCCGCCCGCCGCAGCCCCGACAGCACGAGCTGGACAGCGATCGCCAGAACCGTCGCGATCCACGCGCCCCGGCTGAAGGAGAGCACCAGCGGCAGGAACAGCAGACCCGCGCAGACCAGCGCCGCCGTACGCACTCGCCCGCGCCCGCTGCCCAGCGCGATCCCGGTGACGATGACGAGGCCGTACGAGACGACCGTCGCCATCCCCATCACATCCGTCGGCCCGAACGTCCCCACCGCCCGGATGTCCTCGCCCATGTACGACGCGCCCGTGCCGGTCAGGTACTGCGTGACCCCGACCGCGCCCTGGAGCAGCGCCAGACCGACCAGCGCCCACGCGACCAGCGCGAAGTCCCGCCGGTCGCGGATCATCAGCAGTACGGCCGCAGGGACGAGCACGAAGATCTGGAGGTAGCGGGCCACGCCGGGCAGGCTCGCCCCCGGGTCGCTCGAGGTGATCGCCGCCAGGCAGATCCCCAGGACCGGCAGCCCGATCACGACCGCGGCCCCCCGGGTCAACGGCCGGGCGCCGCTGCGCATCACCCGCACCATGCAGATCAGCACGAGCAGGCCCGATGCCGCGTCCGCGAGACCACCGGTCCCCCCGGTGCCGCCCTCCGCGCCGCCGGCCGCCGGGACGAGCAGCAGCGCGATCACCGCCAGGACGGGGGAGAGGGACCAGGCCCTGCGGGCCCAGTCCCGTACCTCCCACCGTTCCACCGCCGCCGCCATCGGCACCGCCACGGCCGTCGCCATCATCAGCTCCCCGCCGGTCGGACCAGGCCTGCCGCGGTCCGCAGCAGAATGCGGACGTCCTGCCAGAGCGACCAGTGATCGATGTAGTGGTTGTCGAAGCGGCAGCGGTCCTCGATGGACGTGTCGCCCCGCAGCCCGTGTACCTGCGCCAGGCCGGTCAGCCCGACCGGCATCCGGTGCCGGTCCGCGTAACCGACATGGATCCGACTGAACTGCGCGACGAAATAAGGCCGTTCGGGCCGAGGCCCGACCAGGCTCATGTCCCCGCGCAGTACGTTCCACAGCTGCGGCAGCTCGTCCAACGAGCTACGCCGCAGGAAGTTGCCGACCGCGCTCATCCTCCGGTCGTCGACGACGCTCCACCGGGTCGCCGACTCGGTCTCGTCGGCGGGGCGCAGGGTACGGAACTTCAGCAGCGTGAACAGCCGCCCGTGCTGCCCCACGCGCTCCTGGCGGAAGAGCACCCCGGGCCCGTCGGACAGCCGCACCGCCAGCGCGCACAGCAGCAGCACGGGCAGGGCCAGGGCCAGGGCGGGACCGGCGAGGACGATGTCGAGCGCGCGCTTCACGGTCAGCCCGCGCCGCTCTCCGGGCGGGACCAGCCGGCGGCAGCCGTACCCCCACAGGTGGTCGCCCATCGGGCCGTTCCGGAGCTCGCCCCCCACCCGCCAGGTGGTGCAGCCGTAGTGCTGGAAGAGCGCCACCAGACCGCTGTCGTCGGTCAGGAAGACCGCGTCGCGCACGGTGTTCTGGATGACCGCCCGGTGGATCTCCTCCGGTGAGGTGAGCACCGGAAGACCGGGCTCCCCGTCCGGCCGCGAGCCGACGATCCCGACCGGCCGGATGCCGTACTCCGGGTGCTGCGCCACCGCCGCCGCGAACCGGCGTGCGGCGGCGGGCGCACCCACGACCAGCGCCGATCGCGGATGCGCCCGGGCCGTACGGCGCCTGCGCGCGTGCACGGCCCCGCGGACCGCGCACACGGCGACGAGGTGCGTGGCGACCGCGGTGCAGAGCGCACCCGGGCCGATCGCAAGGGCGGGTGTGAACGCGGCGACGACGGCCGCCGCGACACACCAGGCGACAGCGGCGCGGGCGGCGAGCGCGGGCAGTTCGTCCAGGACGAAGGTGAGGGCGCCGGGCCGGTGGAGCCCCCCGTGCCCGTTCAGCACGAGGACGGCTCCGACGACGAGCAGGAGCAGCCGGAGCTCGCGGTGCGGCTCGGGCAGCAGCGCGGCGGCGAGCAGCACGGCCAGACCGTCGGCCGCGATGAGCGGTACGGCTGCCGTGCGCATCGGCACGGCCCGGCGCGGCGGCAGCGCGAGCCGGTCCGAGGTGCTGCGCTGCGGTCCGAGGGAGGCGAGTCCCGGCGCGTGGCCGTGGCTCGTCGAGGAATTGACGCTGGTGCTTTCCGTAGTCACGGCGAAATCGGCTCTCTGTGCTCGGTGCACCGCACTCCGGCCAGCTCGCGGTAGACGTCCGCGACGGCCGCGCCGGTGCGCCGCACATCGAAGGTGCTGAGTACGTGCTCGTGGGCCTGGCGGCCCAGGGACCGCAGCAGCTCCGGCCCGCCGAGAAGGCGGCCGACGGCGGCGGCGAGCGCGGCCGGGTCCTCGGGCGGGACCAGGCACAGGGGTTCGTGGCCGGGCGGCAGGCTCTCGCGCGCCCCGTCCACATCGCTGACCACGACCGGCCGACGGCTCGCCATGGCCTCCAGCGGCGCCAGCGCCATGCCCTCCCAGCGGGAGGGCAGGACGACGAGATCGGCCGCCCGGTACCAGGGCGCGGTGTCGTCGACGGCTCCGGCGAACCGCACCGAGTCCGGCGCCGCGGCCCGCAGCCGCTCGCCGTCCGGTCCGTCACCGACCAGGACGAGCCGGGCCGTCGGGATCTCGGCGAGGACGGCCGGCCATGCGGCGAGCAGCACGTCCTGCCCCTTCTGCCGACAGAGCCGCCCGACACATACGACGAGGGGTCCGTCGGTGGCGGCATCGGCGATGTCGTCCGTCGCGTCGGCGGCGAACCTCGTGATGTCCACACCGTTGTGGATGACCGACCAGGCCGCCCGGACGCCCGCCTTCTCGCCGGTGCGCCGTTCGGCGTCGCTGACGCAGATGATCCGCCGCGTCCAGCGCGCCGCGAGGCGCTCCCAGCGCAGGGCCAGCGCGGCGACCGTGCCTGTGACGGCCTCGAACGACCAGGCGTGCGGTTGATACACCGTCGGAATCCGTCCACGCAGGGCCAGTCGGCCGCACAGCCCCGCCTTGGCGCTGTGCGCGTGGACGAGCGTGGGGCGGACGGTACGGATCAGCCGGGCGAGGTCGCGGGTCTCCCGGACCAGACCTGGGCCCGGATCGCGGCCCGCCTGCCATGCGTACAGTTCCGCGCCCTCGGCCTGGACGGCCGCCGCGAGTGGTGTACCGGGTGGGCAGGCGACGACGACCCGCCACCCGGCGGCGAGCTGGGCGCGGACCAGGTCGGTGACGACCCGGGCGACACCGCCGTCACCGGGCTGGACCGCGTGCAGCACGGTGAAGGAGGAGGAGTCGGGCTCCCGTGGTGACAGCACGTCAGCGCCCGACGTCCGCCTGGAGGAAGAGCGCCCCGAGCCAGACGGTGTCCTTCCGGGAGTCGAGGCGGACGTGGAGACGGTCGGCCCCATGGCGCAGCGCACCCCCCAGATCGAAGACGTCGGAGTCGTACCCCAGGGTGTTCTGATGTGCGGGCATTCGTTCGATCCGGTCGGCTCCGGAATCGGTGATGCTGGAGTTCATCACGTCGTTCGCGGAATTGGCGGAATCAAAGAGCTGGACCCTCTCCGACCGGCTTGTTTCCACCGCGAGGTAATCCCCGGAAGTTCCCCGGTCGCCGTCATAGGCGACCATGCCGAGTTGTCCTCCCGAACCCTTCGGAATAGCGCGGCCGGAGAGCGCCACGCGCAGGGGTCCGGTGCGTGGCCCGAGGGTTTCGAAGCCGTCCCAGACCGCCAGCCTGCGCAGTGGCTCCTCCTCGTTCTCGTACGCGACGACCAGCGTCCAGCCACCCCAGCCACCGACCGCCGAGCTGCCCATCGCCACGTTGACCTGGGCCACGGTCCACAGCCCGGGCTCGGCGGAGCGGACGAGTCCGGTGACGTCGGCGGAGGCCTGGAAGGCGTCGGCGCCGTCCGCCGTGCGGTGCCCGATCGTGGTGTCCGCCAGGACCGGCCTGTACGAGCCCCCGGGTTCGGCGATCAGGACCCGGCCGTTGTCCTTGTGCGGCTTCTGCTCGCCGACACGCAGGTTTCCGCCCCAGTAGAGACGGGCGTAGCTGACCCGGGAGCCCTCGGGGATCCGGACTTCGGCACGGCTGGAGTTGTAGGTGTTGGGGTCGTTGTCGACGTCGACGTACCCGATGGCGTAGCCGTCGTTGCGCACTCCGGAGCCCTTGGCGCTCTTGGCCGCCTTGGCCGATGTGTTGGCGGCGCGGACGATCCCGCCGTGCTGTACCGCCTGGTACCGCTGAGCGAAGGGGACGCGGGGGGCTTCCTTGGGTGGGGGCGCGGCGGAGGCGGCCGGCAGCGCGCCGGACAGGGCCGCACACGACAGGGCGCACAACAGACCGCGGCGCACAGCAAGAACCGCTGAATTCCGCATACAGGTTCTCCGCTTTGATGAGAGAGAGAAGGGAAGACCCGTGAAGACCGGGGGAGAGGGAGGAGTCGGCCGTACGAAATGAGTGAACGCGCGGCCGGACCGAAAGCAACGTTCGGGAACGTTATAACCCCGGCGCCGGGCGATAGTAAGCATTAGATGCCTGGAAACACTAACTCCCGTATCCGCGCGGCAGGTTCCTCGTTGTGCGTGTTGCGCCATTCCCCCGTCAGTCGCTCGAATGGCCCTCCTATGGCCCAAAGATCGGTTGAACGTCACCCGTTCGGGAGAGCAACCGATGAATGGGAGTCGCGTTGTTGAAGGAGTCGGACGAACCCGTCCGCGCCGACCCTCTGGTCTGAGTGGTCTGAACACAATCGAGGAGCGCTTCTCCATGTCCCGTATCGCGAAGGCTGTAGTCCTGTCCGTGGGTGTCGCCGCGTCCGTCGCGGGTGCCACCGGCGTCGCCACCGCCGACTCGCTCGCCGAGGGTGCGGCCGTGAAGTCCCCGGGCGTGCTGTCCGGCAACGTCGTCCAGGTTCCGATCCACGTGCCGGTCAACCTCTGCGGCAACACCGCGCAGCTCGCCGGCGCCCTGAACCCGGCCTTCGGGAACCGCTGCGCCAACCTCTGATCTCGCACGCCGGATCGTGGTCCTTCCGAGGCCGGCGCGCCGCCCCGTCCAGGGTC